>PYER01000524.1 GCA_003017855.1 filamentous cyanobacterium CCT1 | reverse complement strand
GGCAAAGAGCCCCTCTTCATAATCACCCAGCAGGGCCAAAAAACCGATGCCTTCACGCCAAGAGGAGCGAGTTGCGGTCACTAGCACCGCCGTATCACCCGATTGAACTAATACTGAACCGCCTGCCTGTGGAGCGAATAGGCCAACTTTCAGCCGAATATCCCGACCATCAAAGGATATTGACTTCTCAATTTCTTGCATGTACTTCTGTGTCCTTGACTTTCTTAGCTTTTCCGTTTTTTCATTCGCATTAATCGTAGCACTGCATAGAAAATCTGATTCACAGGGCTCAAAGTCCTGTGAATTCGAGGTTTTAGCCCGATGCATTAGATTCTTAGGTGGCCTGAGTCTTAAACCAAACTCTAGAGTTGGCAGCCTAGATCTTAGGATTCTGAGGGGGAAGGCTTAGCTACGATGATGCAGTTGCGTCCGGCGGCTTTGGCCTGATAGAGAGCTCGATCGGCATTTTCTACCAAACCTTGACGATAGCTGGCCGCGATCGGCATTGAGGTGGCCACCCCAATGCTGAGGGTAATGATTTTGTCAGAGGGAGATCGCCGATGGGGAATCCGCAGTCGACGCACGGCAAAGTGGATCTCTTCAGCAATGCTCTCGGCCCCAGCCTGGTCAGTGTTGGGCAGAATCACCGCGAATTCTTCTCCCCCGTAGCGGGCCACGAGGTCAGCCGGGCGCTTGACGATATCGCTGATGGCCTGAGCCACGGAGGCCAGGCAGCGATCGCCCGCCGGATGGCCGTAAGTGTCGTTGTACTGTTTGAAATGGTCGATATCACACATGAGCAGAGAGATGGGCGACTGTTCCCGACAAAGCCGTCGCCATTCTTGCTCGAGATGCTCTTCAAACTGCCGTCGATTGGATACCTGGGTGAGCTCGTCAATGAACACCAGCCGTTGGAGCTGGTCGTTGGCGTAGCGCAATTTTTCGTGGAGCTTGGCCTGCTGAATGGCAATTCCCACCTGAGTGGCCAGGGTCTCAAGCAGCTGAATGTCCGAATGGTCCCAGGTGCGGGGGCGATCGCACTGGTGGGCAATGAGTAACCCCCAGAGCCTATCGTCCTGCATGAGGGGAAAAATCACCTCCGAACAAATTCCAAAAAACTCGGCAAATTCAATTTCTGCTGCCGACGGACTTTCCGCCTTGATGTCGTTAATCGCTAACCCGAGCCCCTGACTAAGCCGGGCCTGGTGATCGGGTCTGAGGCCCCAGGTACTGCGCAGACGCCAGTCCATCATGGAATCAAAGCGCCCATCCACGGTTTCCTGGATCACCTGGCCGCCACCGTCCGCCAGACAGCGCATGACAATCGCCCGATCCGCCTGTAGAAACTGACGCATCGCCAAAACAGCCTGTTCTAAAACGCTCTCTAGCTGAAGGGAATGGCGGATTTTCTGGGCCATTTCACTAATGATCTGTTGGCGCTCATGGTGGCGTTTGAGGGCCGCCTCGGCCTGACAGTGGGCGGTAATATCAAACACCAACCCCGTCATCCGGCAGGGTTTTTCACCCTGATAGAACACCTGTCCCTGCATCAGCAGATAACGCACAGCTCCGTTGCCGTGCACCACTGAAAACTTCAGCTGATAGTGTTTGCACTGGCGCAGAATCGTCTGGAAATAGAGATCAATCTGGGTCCCAGAGGTGGGCTCATGGAGACTGTCCCCCAGCCGAATCAACTGCAAAAATGTCTCATACCGTCCGTCAAAACTGTTCGGCTCTAGCCCAAGTAGAAATTCTAATTCAGCGGAGCAGGTCACCTGCTGGGTCTGTAAATCCCAATCCCAAATCCCCAGACCGGCCCCCTGCAACACCTGCTGGAGCCGAGCCATGGGTAATGCGGTCGGCGACGCGGTTGGCACCACTGGCTGGATGGGCATAGGAGGCACATGGGCATAGGCCTCTAACTGACAGGTCAGCCCCACCGAGGGCAGGGATTCGGCCTTCAGGGCAGACAAATCTAAAGGGTTCGCGTCGGTGCCCAAGGGCAGTTCAGCAAAGCTGACTACGCCCAAAACCTGGTCCTGATGGGTCACAAGCGCCTGGGACTGGCCTGCGGCTGCCATCGCAGCCAGGACTGCTTTCAAGGGAATGTCATCGTTAACCTGAGCAGCGG
>PYER01000523.1 GCA_003017855.1 filamentous cyanobacterium CCT1 | reverse complement strand
CAGTAAACCCAAACTACCACCAGGGGGAGACAACACCCTGAAGCAGCTAGACGCACGGCAGCGCATCGCTCAGGCCATCAAAAGCATCCAGGAGAGTGGAATAGTCTTTCCCTCCATCAGAAGTCTTGCCCACCGACTGGCAGAGGTCGCCCACAGCAGCCTACAGAGCCTCTATAAAAATGCTGATCTCTGGCATCCGGAGCGACAGGGTGAAAAAGCGAGTGTAACAGTCCGCTCAGAGAGCCTTTCAGCCGATCAATCGTTAGGGGATCTGAAGAAGTCAGCTCCCCCAATGCCTCGTGAATCCAAGGTGTTACACACCCAGGGGGGGGATATGAAGTGTATTCCCTCAGATGAGGTCCGGTTTGCTTCAAAAATTACTCCGGAAAGGGGGGTACGGGGGGATAAACCCAGTTTTCCCCAGGCAGAAAGGGGCATCTCACCTGCATCTCCGGCAAAAGGATTGGCCTCCATCGCCCCAACCCTTTCCGTGGATGAGTGCTACTCGCTGATTCAGCGAAACGTGCAGCGGCTGCAATGGACGCTGGATGAACTGCGGCCCTTTCTGGCCGAGAAATTTGCAGGCAGAACCTCGATTAGTCAGCTAAAAGACAACGAATTTTGGCTGTTGGCGTACTTCTTGCAGGACAAAACTCTCTCTCTGGAGAATAGCTATGCCTAAAAAGGTGTGTGTCCAGACTAATTTCCTCGAACCGACGCCAGAGTTGACAGATGCAAAGGCAAGAGCCGCGTCATCAAAGCCCCTGCGCCGGGGGCCACTGGCTAGAATGACATCGATCCCTGATAGGATGCCCAGCGAGCGCTGTCGATGCGGAACAAAATACAAAATTCCAGGACTGGGACACTCCTTTTGCGAAACCTGCGGTTGGGTACCCAGCTGAGCTACGGCTCCAGCATCTGTGAATCTATCTTGATCCCCAACTTCGAGGCCGTCCCCCCCGGTAGCTCAATGACGGTATCGACAACTTGAGAAGAACTGTAAATAGGGCAGACAGAGGATGAGGAGCACGGCGTCGCATCCGACTCCAGGCCAAGGACCATACCTTCGCGAAGATAGATGATGTCCAACGGAAAGGCCACATCCTTCATCCAGATCTCGACGACGCGAGGAGGCACAACCGGGAACACCATGCCCTGGTTGTCAGGCAGCTCAGCTCGGCCCATCAGTCCTTTGACCTGCTCCTGATGGCTACGGGCAACCTCCAGTTGCAGCGCATGGCCATTGAACTCAATCGTCATTATTTGCACATCAGGCACCGGCACTAGGCGATAACCAACAAACAGGAATCCAGCCAACAGTAAACCCAACACGGCAACTAGCTTAAAGCATTCGGCGCTGGCTCTAAACGGTTGAAGAGACGCCATTGTCTTAAATCTCCATCTGTGGTGATGTTTGACCCAGCCCCTGGGCCAATACTCGTGCCTGCGCCACCATTCGCTGACAGTAGTTCAGCATGGCTGCATGACCTTGCTCGTTTTGGAGACGCTGGGCCACCTCTCCCTGTCGAAGAATCTGAATGATTTGCTCAGGGGCTTCTGCATTGGAGATCGCCTGAGTCGCGACCAAGCGATCCAACGGTTCTCCCTGCATCCCCTCACCGGCATCGGCATAGAGTTGATAGCGATGGCGCAGTTGATGTTGAGCCTTATCGTGGTCTTTGAGGTGCTGGCGGCAGGCATCGGGAGCAGCATCAAGCAGTTGCCTCAGAGCCTCATCATGAGTATCTGACTCGTAGTAAACCTGCCGGTGGCGCTGGAGTCCTCCCAGTGAAAACGATGGCCCCAGTTGATAACCGGCAAAGGCGATTCCATCAGTTTCAAAGCTGATGCCAGAAAAGGTGTGGTCTTGCTGGCGTAGTCGAACCTGAATGTCCTGAGCTTTTAATCGAGCCACTAATAACGGCAGCGTGGGTTTATCGGATGTCGCTTCCGAGATAGCGTTCCAATGTTTTTCCTTGGGCAGAATTTCTCCCGTTCTAGCTTTGAGTCGAGCCTCACCCGTCGTGAGCGTTTTTTGCTCAGCCGGTGAGGGTTCGGGACACTCTCTTAAGCCAAACTGCTGCTCTAAGCTTCGCGCCAATTTCTTTAGGTGTAGCCGACTGAAATGGTCA
>PYER01000019.1 GCA_003017855.1 filamentous cyanobacterium CCT1 | reverse complement strand
GTTCCCATGGCGTCGAGGGTGACGATGCAGCCGTTCAACGCCAGCACCTTGAGCAGTTCAGGAATCGCCGTAATTTCGTTCGATTTTTCGTCCACCTTAACTTGCCCCAGCACCAAGCGATTCTCGGCCGCCCAGGCGCTCACCATGTGAATGGCGCCTTTGCTCCGGCCTCGGTCATAGGAGCGCCGCAGGGTTTTGCCATCTACAGCGACGACCGTCCCAGCACTGAGTTGTGCCACGGTTTGAATCCAATTCAAAAAGCAGTCTTGGAACTGTTCGGGGTCGAGTTGGGCAAACAGCCGGCTAATCGTGTCATGGGATGGAATGCCGTTAGGCAACGCCAGAAAGGTTCTTAACCAGTCCACTTTGCTCTGGCCATAGGCCTCGATATCGACCCAAGTCTCTGCGCCACAGACCACCGCACAGATCGTCAAGGCCACCATATCCACCATGCGGTGCTCAATCAGATAGCCGGTACGTGGATCCTCTAGACCCTCAAAGTGGCTTAACAGTGAATCGGTCGGTGGCACTGAAGAAGACATGGATAGCCTTGATAACAAACCTATCCATTAGTATCCCTACTCGCCGAGTATGCGTTTGCCCTGGCAACGCAATGGACAATTACACCAAAACTGCAAGCCATGCCGCTGAGGCCCTTGCTTGGGCTGAGGCAAACATGCCTAGCTACCCGCCGGAGTCTAAGGCCCAGGTCATAGCAGCGATGATTCAAAGCATGAGCTTGATTGATAGTAAGTTCACCTCGGCACGGGGTGACCGTTCACCAGCTAGAAAAGATGAGACGGGACGATTGAGTTCGCGAAATAACTAAACCGATTGATGAGCGGGGTTTAGGACACATTACCATGCCAGTGCTAGTGTAATAGTTGACTGCCCAGTAGCTTACGTAGGCTGCCACAGCACACAGCACCACAGCACCACAGCAGCGCCGCCAGCACACCAATACCTAGCTGCTCAAGAGAACATATTTTGTTTACATTGCCATCGCAGTTAAGCCAAAACAGTCAATGCTGGTTAAACTTTGGCAGCGTTTAGGAGTAAAGCCTTGAGTCGGGATGACTTTCTTGGAGTTGCCATCATAATTCTCGTTGCTTTAGCTGGGCTCGGTTCTGGTCTTGCTTTTACCCTTTGGCAGGATGCTCGGGTTGCTAGAGCCGTGAAAGAAACCCAAGTTATCGAGACCACAGAGGAGCTTCAAGAACTGCTTCAATCAAAATAAATCTCATCTCTGAGTCGCGGCTTAGGTTGTCGACTCTGGTTCTGACCCTCGTATTGATCAGCCCGGTTGCTAGCCCTTCCCCAAGCTGCCAAAACAAAACCCCCAGGCCAACGCTGCAGCCTGGGGGTTCAACGATTTATGCATCTCCCGCTGCTCTCCTATGGTGCCCAGGTCGGTGTGGCTGTTAGCCGGGGTCAGGTGAATGATTCACACCCGCTGGAATTTTTCGCACAAACGTACTATCACCTAAAAGTCCGGTATCTAAGGAGTCCGGATGATTCCTTTCTTCGTCGTAAATATGGAGGTTGAGTAGAAGTCTATATTCTATGAAATCAGCCTCTATCCCAGCTCCCAGTTCGGTTGCGAAGAATAATCAACGTGACCTCTCGGGGAAAAGGCACCCCTTGCCACAAGCCTGTTTTTTACAACTCTTCTGTCAAGCCTCTGGGGCTGCATTGCCCAAACGTGGCTCTGGGCGGTAGCCTCCTGCTGTTGTCGGCATTCGTGGCCAAGTTACCCGATAGAGTTTGGCTACCCTCAACTCCCACGGCTGCAGTGATTGTGGCGGGGCTTTTTGTTGTTTTCCACCTAATCGAACGCTAATCCGATTGGTGGGTGGAGCTTAGGAGCATTTAGCCCGCCAGGATGGCGTGATGCCTGAATGGTTCGGAGCGTAGCCCCCCAAGGGTGAGGGATGGCGGGGGACAGCGGCAAAAAAACACTGCCAGCCGTCCCTGTGGGGGTCCTAAGCTTTGTGCCTCTATCTGCTGTAACCTATCGTACCCCAAAAAAAGCCCCGCTGATATAGCACCAGCGGGGAACTAAGCCGTAATGGAGAGAAAAGCCCCTAGGTTAGCACCTGAGGCTTAAGGTATGCATTTACCACCAAAAACATACTCAGCCCAAGGCCATCGTCAAGTTCAAAATAAAATCCCCCACACCAATGCAGCGCCGCCGGTGGGGGGTGATCTGTTTAGGGTGCATCTAACTAACGCTCTCAGGACATCGCTGCCCTCCCATCTTGCCCGCGCTGTCAGGGGCTGATCGCGGGGTTAAGCTATCTGGCGTAGATGAAATTTCACCAGTCACCCCTGGCCCACGCTAGGGTTTTTGTTTTGGCCTCATGTACAGCCATACCAGCGCCGCAATACCTGCCAGCCAGAGCAGGCTATGGTGCCCCTTGCTGTTAATCAGAGTTCAATAAGGTAGTACTTAATTGCTACCGAAAGGTGCCCTATCTAGCGAGCAAAAATAGCCACTAGTGACTGCCTTAGAAAGCATTTTAAGCAGCTAAAGCCATTTCAATAGGATATATTATCAATAGGATACATCCTAAATTCATTAATTTTATTGGGGATTGTCAAACATGAATTCATATTAATATAGAAAAGGTGAGCGTACTTCTTTGTACTGAGCTGCTAGTAGGGGATAGATAGTTGAAAGTCCTTAGTAGTGCAGAAAACCTCTTTGAGTCTTATGTATGGATGACCCGGACGGCCAAAGCAGTGCTTGGAACCAATCCCCTCGTTCATTTGCCCAATACACCGCAAGATCGCCATCTCGGTGAGAATCCTTGATTTGTAAGGGTTTCAGAATCTTTCTGCACTATTTAAGGATGTCAAACAGCCTGTCAGGTGACACTTGGCCATTTCATCTAAGCCATTATGCGCATCTTTTGACTAATTCTCACAATGGCTAAAATGGACGGGCACTTTGGGATAGGCGATAAGCTCCTGCCTCAGATCTGCTCGATATCGAGGGGTCTGGGGCAGATCGTCGGCTCTGCTCGATATCGAGGGAAAAGATAATTATCTGTGCCTTTGTCCCCTGGCGACAGCTGGGGGACAATTAATTTGACAATCTACATCAAGGCTAATTGGCGTTACGGAAAAACTTTGAGTGTTGCAAGCTGGTAGAGGTCAGACCGAAACAATCTTTCAGTCGTTGCAACTGTGACTCGCGAAGCTTTCCAGGCTTCATAAGCATTTGTCCGTTGCGAGAGCTATCTTACATTTAATTTAAACTGCCTAATTACGTCGTACTCTAGAGTAGAAATCTTACTTGTAATCTCGTAGCGCAGCGCAGGGCTGATTCAAAGTCTTGAAAGTAAATTTAGAACCGCTATTCTCTCGTCTACCAACCCTTAAGCGCAATTAAACATAAGGTTCAATAGATGTTTCAGGGATGTGGGCTACAAGCAGATAAAGTGTTCGCTAGGATGAGCGCCAAAGTGGATCTCCCGTAAACCCTCATACTAACCCTGACACAACTCTTGGAAGAGGCTAAGTGCTACGACAGCGTTCGGAGATTGCGTTGGGCCGACGGCGTTATCCGGTGTCCGAAGTGCGGCTCTGAGGAGTTTGTCAAGCGGGGTAAAGATGACGATCATCCTCATCGCCAGCGCTACCGCTGCAAGGGTTGCCAGCGATAGTTTGATGATTTGACGGATACCGTATTTGCTGGACGATACTAGCCGTTGCGGGTATGGATGAGGTGCCTATATCTGATGGGGCTCAACCTATCGAACCAGCAGATTGCTCAAGAGCTGGGGTTGAATCAAAGTGACGTGCATCAGATGACCCATCAACTCCGGCAGGCAATTGTGGACAAAAAGCCAGAAGTGCAGCTATCCAGTGAGGTGGAGTGTGATGGGGTGTATGTCACAACCGGACATAAAGGCTATCCCGACGCTGTGAAAAAAAGGGGCGTCCAGGGCGCCGGCGTAAGCTCAAAGGGCTTCGGGGCCGAGGTACGCTCGAAACAGAAAAGCTGCCGATATTTGGGATGATTGAGCGTAGAGGGCAGGTAGTGATTCACCGGTTAGATAACGTGCACCACGAACGGTAGAGCTCCTCATCAAAGCGACCATTGCCCCAAAGAGCTTGGTGTACAACGACGAATACACCATCTATGACTTGATAGGTACCCGGAGGTATGCGCACAAAAAGTGTTTGTCGCAGCGTAGGTGAATATGCCCGAGACGACTACGGGGACGGCTTTTGCGAGGTTCACATCAACACGATGGAAGGGTTTTGGTCTCTGTTGCGTTCGTGGTTGAGGCCTCATCGCAGCACTTCTCAGAAGAAACTGCTGCTGTATCTGGAGCCCTTTGAGTTCGTGCACAATGCGCGTAAGCGAGACAGTGCGTCGTTAGTAACCTGTTGGAGACGTTGTTAAGCTGGTCGCTAAAATCCGTATTGAGCCTCAAAAAAATGCATTAACTTTGTGAAATCTTCCCAAGCTCTTGGCCCTAATAGGTTCGTAAGCTATTCTTAGCTAATAGCAATATCAGTTAGGGGTTGTTAGGCTATCAGCATAATTTCTTAAGTTCCGCTTGCTCCTTGTTGTCACCTTGATGACAGCAGCAGCCAGGAACAGTGCTAAGACTGGCTGCCAGGTGTTCTAAATCCTACCGAAGCTGAACTTCCACTACGGCGGAGCCGGATGTCTACCATAGGTGAATGTCACGAAAATAAGAATTGTGGGCAGTGCCAACTATGGCATATCAAAGCTTATGGCAATTTTCGATGGATGATTCTGGTTTCAAGCAGTAACATTCTAGCAAGGGTGCTTTATGTTTTTAGAATCCTCTTTTGAAGAAGATTTTCCATCCTATTTATTTGCATCATAGCAACAGCCTTTTAGACTATGATTCTTAAATTAGCTCGGACGATTTTCTAGGCAAGCTTTGGAGTCGTTCGTTCCCTCCTTCAAGACCTCTACCAAAAATGGCTCGAATTTATCCTCTCATAAGTCACAAAGAATCTATTTCTCATTTGATTTATTATATTCCAGGGCGATTTTAACATCGACCGTTTCCGATTAAGAATAAATTCAAAGGGATACTACCATTCATCAAAAGGCACAAATTAAACTTTCTGACTTCCTAGCCTAGGAAAAGTTGACAAAACCATGGACACTACAACCAATGATTCAGTCAGCCTTGAGAAACATGAAGAAATAAAACGAGAAAGAGTAGTCCTAATTATAATTGATGGTTCCAGGGTAAAGCTCAAGTCTCTTAAGAAAAAAGCTTATTTTATTGGCCGCAGCAAAGAGGCGGATATCAGGCTAAAGTGTCAAGGTGTTTCTCGCTACCACGCCTACACATATTATCAAGACGATAGCCATTGGATTGTAGATGGTAGTTTGGAGGGAACTCAAAGTAAAAACGGACTAGCGGTAAATGGCGAAAAAATCTGTGTACACCAATTGAAGAATGGCGATCTGATAAGGTTTTGCCAAAACGTTCATGCATTATTCTTGGATGAAAGTGCCATTCGAGAGATGGGTCCTTCCGCAGTTTTCTTGACTAGAAATGCTCTAAAGATTCTGTTTAGAAAATACAGGCAGAATGCCAAATATCAACATGACTTTTTTGATCGAAAAATAAAGCCTGAAGATAATTTGGTTTTAGGGATTGACGATTTAACAAAACTTCCAAATAGAAGTGCTCTACTTGCTAGAATAAATCAATTGCTTTCCTTGAAGGATATAAGGAAGCGCCGACTCCAATTTGCCGTCTTGTTCATTGATCTGGATAAGTTCAAGCTTGTTAACGACAGTCTTGGCCATTTTGCCGGAGATAAATTCCTAATAAAAGTTTCAGAAAGAATGAGAAAGGCTCTGAGGCCTAAAGACATGCTGGCTCGTCTGGGTGGTGATGAATTTGTTATTCTTCTTACCGAAATAAATGATTTCGATGAGGCTATTTCTGTCGCAAGGCGGCTACAAAATGACATCGAAAAGCCTCTTTGGATCGATCGAAATGAGATTTTCCCAAGTGCTAGTTTTGGCTTAGCTTCCAGCAAAGCATTATATAAAAGTGCTGAAGAAATACTCAGAGATGCAGATACTGCTTTGTATCAGGCAAAATCTTGTGGGCGTGGGCGCTTAGAAGTTTTTGACGAAACCATGCGACTGAAAGCAAGGCATTTGCTGAAATTAGACTCGGATTTAAGAAAGGCAACTCAGCAGCGAGAGTTCGTTCTTTTCTACCAGCCAATTGTTTCTTTGAGGAATAAGAAACTTGTTGGTTTTGAAGCGCTCATACGCTGGCAGCATCCAGATAAGGGTCTCATAATGCCTAGCGAGTTTATTGCTTTTGCAGAAGAACGGCATCTCATTCAGGAAGTAGGACTATGGACGCTTGAAGAGGCTTGTCGTCAATTAAGCCTGTGGAAAGAAACCTACAGTTCTGAGTTGTCAATTAGCATCAATATCTCGCCTAAGCAATTGTTAGACACTAGTCTTGACAAAAAAATACGGCGATTTACAAGTCTATACAACCTTTCTGTAAGTGATATTAAGATTGAGGTAACTGAAGATACTATAGTTGATGATAGTCAACCTTCCATGCAAGCTTTAAATCAGCTTAAGGAATCCGGTGTTCAAATTTATATTGACGATTTTGGAACCGGATATTCTTCATTGAGTTATCTGCATAAATTTCCGGTATATGCCCTAAAAATAGATCGTTCTTTTATTTCAGAAATCGACAAAAAATCTGACGAAAGCATTGGATTTAGCGTTACCCAGTCGATAATCGGGCTTGCTCATAACCTTGGGGTCAAAGTTGTAGCTGAAGGTATTGAAAACGCTCGGCACCTATTTTATTTGAAGGCCTCCGGGTGCGACTATGGACAAGGGTATTTATTTTCGAGGCCGCTAAATGCTGAACAGGCAACGGATCTTGTAAAGCATGGCTTAAAGTGGAACTGGAGATGCTAGTTGTCTTCTTGAAGATCTTAAGGTGGAAGTACCTAATGCTCGGCAGTAGGCATTGCTGCCTTCTTTGGCACCCCGAGATCCTCTCGGCCATTTAAGAAGTCATCATGGACTTACTTAGCAATTACTAAGTTAGAAAATTATGGTTGAAACAGTAGAGGCAGACCTCTTCAGACTTGTTGTATAAAAACATACTGTCGAAGCCTCGCAATCGCTTAAAGACTTGCCGGGCAACAAGTTTAAGGCTTCCTTAGAAGAAGTCTTGCATAATAAAGGTTAAATTCTCCTTAGCATCGACCTCAATCACAGTAGGCTATCGACGCGAAATAGGCCCAATATTTCTCGTGAGCTTGTCTCCTTTCCTAAAGACTCCCCTTCAGGTCCCCTTCATCCTGATAGGCAAGCCAAAGGTCGATAGCCTTCTAGGATTGGCGATCGCCAGGCATCGCTTTAGCCAGGTTAACCACGATATTTCCTCGTGCATCCTTATACTGGGCAGGGTTAGTCGTGAATGCCGGGGATGGCTATAGACAGCCCGGCTTTTCTGCCACATTTCCGCCATCTCCGCCAACATGCGGTGTGTGCTCATCACTCCTCTGCAACGGAGTGATCATCTTTTTAGAACAGACGCTATAGCTGGTGTACAATTCAGGCAAACCGCAGCTTTCAGCGCTAGACTCATCGATATCTGAAGCATCTACGACGCCATCACAATGAATGAAGACCTGCTGACAGTCGATTTGTGGGATTTGCCTAGCCTTGACTTGGCAGATGTGAGCCAATTACCCCACGAACCCGGCATTTATGCCGCCTATCTAAATCGTCGGATACTCTATATCGCAGCTGCGTTATCAGATATCCGTAATAGTTGGTTTCGGCAAAAGCTAAGTCAGCACTTCCAGGACTTAGGTCCAGTGAAGGTGGCCTACCAAGTAATTTCTCAAGTGAGCCCATCCGAACTAGAAACGCTGAGAAAGAGGCTGATTGTGACCTATGATCCGCAATACAACGGCAAATCTCAGCAAGTGGTGAAGGAGTATCGCGCCGTTATCCAGCAATTGAAATCCGAGAATAGATCCCTCAAAGCCGTGCTTAAAAAGGAAAGAGCCGCTCACCAAATGGCTCTGTGCCAACTAAAAATTCATTTGGTTTCCCAGCTTCTGACAGAATTGGAGACTAGCTTAGAGGAAGCCAAACACCTTGAGGACTGGATGGGAAAAGATCATACTCAACGGTCATTGGGGGCTGTAGTAGCAACCCTAGGAGATATTTCCGGTGTTTTAGCAGTGTTTCACCTCAGCGAAACAGAGCCTAAGTCGCAGTAATTTACTCTTGATCAGGACGTATAAGCTTGCAACCATTGCTCAGAAACTTGAACTGCTCGGGCAATTCCAGCCATCGAGAGGCGTTCTAGCAAGAGCCGGTCGATCAGTTCCCGTGTCAGGGTGTCGATGGTCTTGGCGGTCAAGTTCTCAACAAACTAACGACCATAGATACGGCACAGGTACCGTTGCTTGCCGGTGTGAATGTGGCCATTCTTAACGTTTCGCTGAGAGGTGCAATCCGGGTAGGGAGGCATAAGCATCGCTGCGTAGCTTCTTCATCACCCTAACAAATTCATCATTACCTCTAGAGTTCTACCGGTTGCTGAACTCACAGATCTGTTTGTGGTACAGCGTAAACGTACCGGCGGCGAGCGGGCTACCAAGACAGCAGAAACCTGGGCGATCATTCTGGCACGACGAGAACAGGGAAGAGCACTACAAGATATTGCTAGTGATTTAGATATGCATTACGAGACCGTGAAAACCTACACCAAACTGGCTAGACGAGCACTCAAAGCAGATTAAAAAAACAGCTCTTTGCAGCCTAAAGTCATCGAACGATTGACTCGACAAGTGCTGGAGAGCACGGATTTCCGCGATTCGAGCACCACTTTCATGGAGAAGCTTATATCTTCCGCAAGCGATGGGAAGATCTCCTTCGACTTTCAAAAGTCGACATCCTGGATCACATCGACCTCGCGGGCAACTTATTTATCGTCCACATTGGAAAGCGCTCATCCGAACATTTTATGAGAATGCGCAGGTAACATAAACCAGCAAGGCTGAACTACAAACGTATCCGCTCGATTTCATCGAGAGAAATTGCTTCATCCCTTCTATCGTATAAAGCGGTAGTACGAATGTCCTCATGTGCCGCGATCTTCTGAGCATTATCGCGGCTACCGCCGTTACGCAGAAAGTTCGTAATGCCGCTCGCGCGAAAGGTATGATTACACGCATCAGTGCTGACTCCAGCAGCCTGCGCCCGGCGCTTCACCATCGCCCAGGCTTCCTGGCGCTGTAACCGAACACCAGTAAGCGCTCGAGAGCGGCGAGGTGCAGTCTGAAATAGGGGAGTGGTCTTCTCATTCCACAAGTTCGCCTTATCCATGTAGAGATCGAGGTACTCCTCAGCCGTGTGGTGCACCGGCACTTCATGATACTTGCCACCTTTTTCGTGGAGCCGGAACCAGTACCGTTTGCCCTTTGAGAAGTAGTCATCAACGTTCATCCCAAGCACAGCAGCAACTCGGGCAAAGCTAAAAAACATTGCCGCAATAAGTGCTCGATCGCGCAGGTCCACGATATCGTCGGGGTCGATACTTGAGAGGAGTGCCTTCATCTCATCATCCGTGAGCACAGGTGTCTTACCGCGCTTCACTCGATGCTTCACACCACGGACTTCTGCGGCTGGGTTCTCGGTTATCACGCCACCGGTAACGAGCCACCGGAAGAGCGAGCGAATGGCAGAAAGATGCTGATTCCGGGTTTGAGCAGACCCTGGATGAACTTCCACATACTGGGCCACCACAATGGAGTTCACCTGGTGGAGTTCAAGGCCGGAATACCGCTCCTCAAGCCAGTCAAAGAACCGGGTAAGGGCTCGGTAGTACGCAAGGCGGGTGTTCGGGTTTCGGATCCCAGCGGTGAAAAACTCAAGGTACCGGTAAGTTGTTCGCTCACTAGCCCGGCTTAAGATAGCGGGCAAGAGAAATTCACTGCCTGGAAGCACAGGCAAATCGCTTAGGGGCCGAATCAGATTACTCACAGTGGGTCCACGAAGGCGCTCAGATAGGATATCCTCGCCAGTGTTAATTGCATGACATAAAAAGGGATTATGTAACAGAAAATCAGTAGTGGAAAGGGGGGGATTTGTCAGCTGACAGCTTTCATACCAAAGCAGTTCCTTTTTGCTAAGGGCGCGTCTCCATGCCCTGTAACTTACGGTTTTACACCTGTACTACATCCGTAGCTACGTAATCTAGTTGACTCCCTACACTTCACTGTCTACCCTCTCGTAGACCAATGGAGGGAGTGGCTGTGCACATTACCAAGGAAGAGGTCTTCCTCCTTGCTCAGCAGTTCAAGGAGCAGGATCGCAAGATCACCGTAAGCTCGATTCGAACCGCATTAGGGAATCGTGGATCCTTCTCCACCATCTCAAATCACCTTCGCGAGTGGCGTAAGGAGGACCGTGAAAACTCCAGCGCAGCAAACGACGAGGAGATTCCTGACCCAATTCGGGAGCTAGGTAGCCAGATGGTACGAGCAGTTTGGAAAGCAGCTTCCAACTGGGCGCAGCAAGAGATCCGGGCCATCAAGAAGGTCACTGCCGAGCAGAGTAAAGAATTTGAAGAGGAAATTAGGGAGGCCTTTCAGGAACTAGAAGCCCTTCAGGGGAATAACTCCAAATTGGAGGAAGAGCTCGCCCTAATCCGCAGTCAGCGAGACCAGCTAACCCAAGAGGCCTACTCTCACTCCCAAGTAACAGAGCAAATGCGAGGTGAACTAGAGACGGCAAAAACTCGGTGTGCTGAGCTGGAAAAACAAATTCAGAGCCTATCGGAACGAGTAATTCAGGAAACCGCTCGGGCTGCCACGGCTGAGGCCCAGCTATCTCGGGTAGAGAATGATCTGGATCGTGAGCGATCGCGATCGCAGGATCTGTCAGACAAACTTACGAAGGAAGCGCGAGAGGCTGCTATGTATCGGGAGCAAGTGGCACAGCTTCAGAAGATGAAGTGATGGCTTTTCCTCACAGTGCCCTTCTTTGAGTCATCTCCGTTTACAGTCGTCCTAGCCACTGACAGTAGGCATGCCGCTTCGTTGGGATAGTCGTCTCTATGCCGAAATAGACTTCGCTATCTTCCGACGCCGACTCCTTAGCTTTCCTCAATAGGCTGGAAATTCGGATCCGCTCAGCTCAAGTTAAAGCAGCGCTGACCGTCAATCAGGCGCTAATCTCGCTCTACTGGCAAATTAGCTGCGGCATTCTTTTCGACACCAAATAGAAGGCTGGGAAACCAAGGTTATCGAGCGGCTAAGGACTTGATTCAGAAATTCCCTGGATATAGAAGGTTTCTGCTGAAGCTTACCTAGAAAAAACATTTGTCCAACAGGTTGTTGGACAAATCCTCAAGCGGCAATTCAAGCTGCTAGCCCCAATACCTCAAGCCAAAGAGGTCACTTGAAGCGTTGACGACAATATTCAACTAAACTCTCCCCTTCCAACTTATCGGTAGCAGGGTTAACTCTCACGTAAAAATCCTTTCCATCTATAAAACAAGCTCTTTCAGAGGGTTCAACTTGAACTAACAAGACGGCACCTGACTCTACATCCGTTAATCCGTAATCAATATGAGTATAAAAAGATTCCCCAATCTTTTCTTTGAGCAAATTCTTGAAATGAAGTAAAAACCTATCTCTATTATCATTGTAATACTTTTCAATCTCAACATTAATGCCAGGGATAGAGCCGTCATCTGCAACCCCGATAAGCAAAAACCCTCCATTAGTATTCAAAAAAGCAGCTACGTTCTTCAGCGAAGCTAGCTCAATATATTTCTCTTTTTTTCCTGTCCTTTTATCCCAAGATAGAGTCTCTTTGAATTCAATAGTCTTAGTCTCGCCCTGGCGAACCAAGGAAAGGATCTTGTCAGCTCCCGAAAGTTTATCCAAAGAATACAAAACAGCATTAAGCTGAGGAATTAGATTTCTGACATCAGCAATATTGAATACTATTTCGCTTTCAAACTCACTAATTGCTCTCTTTAAGGCTAAAACTTTTCGATCAGCTTCTATTAAAAGCTTTTGCTCTTCCAATGTGGGATATGCAACCCACATTTGTTTGATATCCGTAATGGTAGTCCGAGGTACAGTATATCCTTCATAGATTGTGCTTAGACAAAGCTTTCCTTCCCTTGATTCAAAGAAGATCCTGGCATAGTCGCTGAGAATCAAATCCTCTCTCAGCACAATTTGAATGTAATCACCAAATGGCTGCTCAAGAGATGTCTTGATGCTGCCGGAAAGTTTCATAGGGAAGAAAAGCGAATTTTGATATTCTAACGGTTTTTCCTGAGAATCAATTCTAAACAAGGTTTCAAATAACTTGCCAAATCTTGTTTTCGTATATCCCCGTCCCCTAACTGCTAAGCTGTCTAGCTGCAAAGACATTTCTTGTTCAGCCACAATTTGGTTGAATCTGATCCGATACCCCACCTTCTCGCTACCAGGAACCACAGAAAAAGTGCTACCTTCTACTTCGAGCTCTTCCGTAAGTCGATTGAGAGCATCTTTCTCCAAAGGGATAATTTCGGTAGTGCTTGCTTCGTAGCGCTTAGCAGGATCGCGCTCATCCTTTAGCTCAAGTAGAACCTCTTGAAAACCAAAGGCGTTATTTTCTAGTATTAGCGATCTGGAGGATGTCTCCATAGTGAGGTATTCTTTCACAAGAGACTGTATGTGAGCCGAGGTTAAAAAAGCTCTTTTATTGTCTTTCGCTTTCCTTAAACTTTCAAAAGTGTTTCTAGCATCAATAAATTGAACTTTGCCTTGGCGCTGCGGATCCTTTCGATTGGATAAAACAAGAGCAAAAGTTCCAATCCCTGTATTTTGGTAGATATCCCGAGGAAGGGCGACGATTAACTCAAGTAAGTCATTCTCGCATAACCATCTTCTTATCTCACTTTCTCCACTTCCTGCCCCTCCAGAATAAAGGGGGCTATAGTTCATAACTACAACTGCCCTACTACCATTGGATGTGCTTGGATCTTTCATTCTTTTGAGAATATGACAGAGGAAGAGCAGTTGAGAATCGGTTACTCGTGGTAAACCAAATCCAAATCGACCTTCTTTTCCTAGCCGATGTTCTGCTTTTATGATCTGCTCCTCAGCCTTCCAGCTCAACCCGAATGGAGAGGCGGTTAACATATAGTCAAAAAGACTCTCCGAATTTTGATCTTTCGAAAGGGTGCTGCCTAAGGCAAGACCCTCAGAACTAAATCCCTTGAGTATGAAAGTAGCCTTAGATACAGCAAAGGCGAACCGATTCGAGTCTTGACCAAAAACAAGAGGACGAATGTTAGAACTCACACTACATGTGTAATCTACTGCTTCGTGCAAAAAACCACCCATACCCATGGCTGGATCACAAATTGAAATTACATTAGAGGAACCGATAATTTCTTCCTCACCTGCAAAAAGGAGTGCAACTATAAGGCGAGCGACATCATTAGGAGTGGAATGCTCGGCAAGATAATCTCCGTTGTTCTCAGCGAACCGTTGAATGATTGCCTGAACAAGAAGGGCAGCTTCATCGTTGCTAAGTGCGGCTGGATGTAGATCAATGCTCTTAAAATGATCCACTACATCCTGGAGAGTATCCGCCTTTTTTAATTGTAAGAGAGTACTTTTGAAGTCAAAACCATCGAAAACTTCCTGGATTTCTACTTCGAATCCATCAACATATTGCAATATAGTGTCGAAGTACGCTTCCTTATCATCAGATTGGAAAGGACTAGGTCTGCATAAATCAATGGAGCGGGTATTAGGCGGGCTGCATTCTACGCTGGCAAGATCTACGTCAGACTGTGTCTTTAAAAACTTCCTGAAGTGACTATAAGCGTCCGCCCTTAAGCAGCAATCCATCCTGCGGATAAAGAAAAATGGTAGTAGTACGTTTGCATAATTACCGTATACAAAAGTACTACGAAGGAGCTCATTAGCCTCCCATATCTGTCCAATAAAATCATCTAGTTTTTGCATTTCAATAATTCATCGAAAAAATCGTATCAGTCAGCCACTTGCGAAATGAGTCGTTGTCGCTGAACTGCTTGAACAGTTCGGTATCATCCTTCATGGCATCAATAATCACTCGCCGTAGCACCTTCTCGTGCTCGATGCGAGCATTTTGTTCATCGGAGTTCTTCTTCGCATTCTGGAACGCAGGATCTGCAGCTACCTTGGCAGGTATCTCTTCAGTGATGAGTTTATGAACACGATCGCGATCAGTCCATGCAACATTACCAAACTGGTCATTAAAGACCTGAAGGATGTTGGAGAGGCGATCTAGTTCTGGCTCGGCCTTAAACCCACCACCAGAGACCGGAACTGGCTCTATCTCGGCTTCAGCATCGGGGAGCTGAATGCGGATAGTAGCCTGCTTCTCGCTGCGATAGCTGTCCATGTCGATCGCCTCAAGGATTCCTCTGGAAAGATCCTCTTCCTTAGGAGCAGGGAGCTTAGGGACAAGGAACGTCAGAAATATGGACAGCTTTTCCCATTCAGCATTGGTGTAGGGCAAGATCGAGGCCAAGAAGCCGTAGGTACGGCAGAAGGCTTTTGCCTTACCCTTAAAATCCACCTGTCCATCTTCATCTAAGCTCTCATTGTAGACAGCAACACAGGCATCCAAGATGGGATCTAATCGATCGCGGTCTGCTCCACTGAGATAGAGGTGAGTGAGTTCTGTGATCTCTTCAGAAGCATAAACCTGGTAGCTATCGAGAGCGGCTTTTAGATCGTGGAGCTTATTAGGGTCGGTCTCATCACTTAAGATCGTTGTACGGTAAAAATCAGCGAAGGACGCAGCAATGGTGTCTACGTCATTTATGAAGTCGAGTACAAACACATCGTGCTTTTTGGGATGGGCACGGTTGAGCCGGGAGAGGGTTTGTACGGCCTTGATGCTGGAAAGCTGCTTATCGACGTACATTGTATGGAGAAGCGGCTCGTCGTAGCCGGTTTGAAATTTGTCGGCACAGATCAGGAACCGGTAGGGATCCTCCTGAAGTTTGTCAGGGATCTGGCTACTGGGGAAACCATTGAGGGAAGCTTCGGTCACTTTGGTGTCGCCATACTCATGCTCGCCAGAGAAGGCAACGATCGCCTGGTAGGGGCTCTTGCGCTCTTTTAGATAGCGCTGAAAAGCATGGAAATACTGAATAGCTCGCTCAATGCCACTGGTTACCACCATGGCCCGTGCTTGGCCGCCGATTTTGTTGAGGGCGATCACCTGTTCGTGGAAGTGATCAACCATAATTTCGGCCTTTAACCGAATGGCGTGATCGTTACTCTCCACGTACTTACGGAGCTTCTTTTTAGCCCGCTTGGTGTCAAACTCAGGATCATTCTCAATGGTTTTGATCAGCTTGTAGTAGCTGTTAACCGGCGTGTAATACTTCAGCACGTCGAGGATGAAGCCTTCCTGTACGGCCTGTTTCATAGTGTAGCTGTGAAAGGGGCGGTGCTTGGTTTTCCCCTCGCTCTGGTAAGGTACGCCAAAGAGCTCTAGGGTTTTGTTTTTTGGCGTTGCTGTAAAAGCAAAATAGCTGGCATTGGGCAGCATCTTCCGCGACTCCATGATGCGGTTGATGCGGTCCTCTGGGGTTTCATCGTCCTCTGCTGCCCCAGACTCTGACAGGGCCATCGCCATTGCCGCAGAGGTACGTCCCCCCTGACTGGAATGGGCTTCGTCTATGATGATCGCAAAGCTTCGCCCTCGATGATCGGCTCCAATCTCATCCAAGATAAAGGGAAATTTTTGAACGGTCGAGATGATGATGCGTTTGCCGCTTTCGATAAAATCCCTAAGCTGTTTGGAACCCTCTGTCACTGCTCCTACCGTTGAGCCGACCTGTACGAATTGTTTGATGGTGTCACGAATTTGTTTGTCGAGCAGGCGGCGATCGGTGATTACCAGAATGGAATGAAATACGGGCTGCCCGTCATGTTCAAGGCCAAGCAGCTGGTGAGCGAGCCAGGCAATTGAGTTAGATTTGCCGCTGCCAGCGGAGTGCTGAATGAGATAGCGGTGGCCAGATCCCTGTTGGTTGGCATCACCCAGCAGCTTACGCACCACGTCGAGTTGGTGGTAGCGGGGAAACACCTGCTTTTTTTTCTTCTTGCCAGTCTTTTCGTTTTTCTCTTCAACGATTTGGGCAAAGTTCTCCAGAATGTTGGTGAGGCTGCGAGGAGCCAGAATCTGCTTCCATAGGTAGTCGGTCTTAATCCCGTCGGGGTTCGGAGGGTTTCCGGCCCCATCGTTGTAGCCTTGGTTAAACGGTAAAAACCAAGAGCCTTTGCCCTGAAGGTAGGTGCAAAATCGCACTTCCTGATCATCCACAGCAAAATGAACTACGCAGCGGCCAAATTGAAATAGCAGTTCTCTGGGGTCGCGATCGCGCCGATACTGCTCAACAGCATCCTCCACCGTTTGCTTGGTGAGGTTGTTCTTTAGCTCAAAGGTGGCGATGGGTAGCCCGTTGATGAACAGACACAGATCAAGGGAGAGCTTAGTTTCATCGCGGCTGTAGTGGAGCTGCCGGGTCACGCTGAACCGATTTTGAGCATAGCGCTCAGCGGCTTTGAGATTGCCTAGAGACGGGGTGCCATAGAACAGATCGATGCTATGTGGCCCGTGGTTAGCACCATTGCGCAGCACGTCAATGGTACCGCGTCGGGTAATCTCGCCCTGCAAGCGGGAGAGAAACTTGTGCCGGGTTGGGCTGGCATTCTCAAGTTCGAAGGTTTCAACTAGCTCTGGCTGGGTTGCCTTCAGAAAGGCAGTGAGCTGGGCCAGATCAATGGCATAGTCTCGGTCATAGTCGGTGGAGTGGCCTTGAATCCAGCACTGGCCATAGGAGCCAGAGGTATCACTGACAACTCCGCTTGGATGAGCAGCTTGAGGCTGGCAGGTCATCGCGTTGACGATCAAGGATTCTAATCCTTTCTCGCTGGTGTCTGTCTTCATAGCTGCTCCAAGGCGCTGCGGCAGGCATCAATGGTCATGCCCTAACCATAGCAACGTACCCAAAATCAGGCTCCTGGTTATTTGTTTTGTGTGAAGAGACCTCAAATAATGGCTGAAGTGACCTCGCTACCATGCTCCGACTCGTATCAAGAAACAGTGAGACTGACCTGCTCTTGTACTTGTAGCTGCTGCTGAACTTGCACAAAGGGCTCATAAATCGAGATTTCCGAGCTGACCGCCTCAAAGCTGACAACTAGGGAGTAGGGTACCGTTACTTCTGGGTTCTTGTTCCACCCTTCATGCCCCACCACCGCGATGCAGAAACCCTCACGCAGATTGTAGGATTTCACGATGGCCCAATCCTTCTGGATGGTTCCTGTGCTTCTGGAAGCCTCTTTAACCCTTCCATCAATACCCTGTGAGCTTCTAGACGCATCTCCATTAGCCCTCAATTGTCTTTTCCCCAGAGTCCAAGGAAACAGTCCTTCTCCTTCCTCAGCATCTGGTGATGCTTGGTCATATTCCTTGAGTACTCTAGCCAGAAATACTCCTGGATCTTCCCCACTTTTACTACAAGTCCAGTCGAGCCAGGTTGACAAGTATTTTCGACGATTGCGCCGTGTACGGCGGGGTTCAGCAACGTAAGACAGAGTAATTTCGATAAGGATGTCGAAACCCTCTCCTTGCTGGAGCAAAAATTCTGGTATTTGAACCTGGAATACCTTTGCTTGCCGCGCTCCTATGTATTCATTGCCAGAGGTTGTAAGTGTTACACGATTGAGTGAGTTCCCCAAAGCCCGACCAAGGTCAGGAATGCCGTAACCCATGGTACGAACCCCATGGTAAATTTTATCGACCGATTCATTGGTCCACTCAGGTAGGCGAGCCGACTGAATAATGAGGGCGCGGTAGAGCAAAGCGCTCTCTTCTGGAAATGCTGAAGCTAGGGCTGCGGCGATGTGGGTAACCTTCGGAGCCGCAAATGAAGTGCCAATGGCATCGGCACTGACTGCCTTACCACCATGTAAGGTTGATCGAACTAACTCAGGGCAAACAGGCTCAGGGTGGGTAAAGTTTGGGGAAGTATCCGAGTCAATGACAAAGTCGCCGCCATATTCCACTACCTCTGGTTTGATGGTGTTCCAAATCCCAAAGCCAGTACAGGAGAATGCAGAGCAACGATCTTGCTCTGCTAAAGAACGTAGGGGAGGACTCTGGTAGGTAGTATGGGCAACTGACCCAACGGTTAGAGCCTGAAAGCTTTGTGCTGGGTTTGCGACTCGAACAGACTTTTCTTGCAAATAGTTTGGATAGCTTCTGCCCGCTTGTATGTGGGCTGCGAGAGATGGTCGAGTAATGAGGTTTAGGTCGGGATGGAGGTTACCTGAAGCAACAATGAGCAGGAGATCTCCTCCCCTATCCCAGGTGAGCTTATCAATCGCTGCTGCCCAGGCTGACATTGACTGAGTTCGGCAGGGAGTAACGCCGGTTATCGAGTGGTTGAAGATACGAGTTCTGGTGAGGCTATAGTAGTACTCGACAATTTCTTCCAAGACCTCAGGGGGGAAAACACCATCTGGCAGGCGATTATTTCGACCGAGAATCCGGGCATTTTGCAGCCAGCATAAGGCTTCCAACTGCCCTGTTGTCGGTATCCTACGAGGATAAAGAACCGCTCCTGCCACACGAGTGCCATGTCCACCATTTACGACGTAGTCAGCGGTTAGGGCATCTCCGGGTACCCACGATTTTGAACGAGGTGAGTCGATCGCAGAGCGTAAAAGCCGATGCTGCTCTTGAATGCCACTATCAATGACGCAGACCCGAGGTGCATTAGGATCCGGTGGCTCAAGGGCGAAACTATCATGATCGTCTCCCTCAGCCTCTGGATTTATAGGGGGTACGCAAAATTCATCTGGCTCAGAAACATCAAAGATGTAAGGGAAGTTTAGAACCAAGTCTTTCAGCCCCTTTCCGGTGATCCGGATGCGGCATGAAAAGCTGTCGGGCAACCGCGCAACACCTATTTCATTGCTCTCAATCGTGTCGAGTACTTGGCCGTTGTAATCTCTAACAAAAGCATGAAGTTGATCGAATCGCTCATCGAAGAGGTCGTCCCACTCTGTCCGCTTCAGGTTGTGCTTAGATAACCATTTCTGTATACCCTTTTGGTAGCTTTCGTCCGTCTTATATCTCTCTCGCTTTGGACACCTGGAATATTGCTCTCGAATGTCGATACAGGAGATGCCCACATCGACAAAGAATTCTTGAGTTTCTGAAAGGTTCTCCCATTCCTCTTTGAGCCGATCCGAAAGGATGTACTCAGGGCGTCGGGTGCCTTCGAGGAGTTCCCAGATCTCTGGAACTTTTCCCCCGCCTCGTTCAGCGTTAATAAACTGTTCAATTTTCTTGCGCAGCTCAGACAGCTCGGTATCTGCCGAGGCACCGATGATGTATCCCTCTTCCAAATCGGCAACGACTTCAATGCCGAAGCTTCTTAGGGCGTCTGCATCAAAGGAACGTGGATCGATCTCAAGGATAAATGAAACAGCATCAGGTAGGTCTGGCTTGCCTTCCTCTTTTCGCTTTTCCTTTTCAGTATCCCAGTTGGCAACGATCAGATCAACTGACGACTTAAGTTTGCTCCCATGACCTCCAGCATTACCTTTATTCGTCGAAGTGGTTGGGGAAACTTTCCTGCCACCTCTTGGCGGAGCTGCAATGCCTTCTCTGGCTAATCGAAGTCTGAGATGAGGAAAATTAGCTGAGCTATCCGACATGGGAGACTAGAACGTCTTGAATGGAGGCTTCTAAATGCTCTTGGATGACGAGTTCTTCTCGATCCAAGATGGCACGCTTTGCAGCATTTTGGGCAATCTTAACAATTTGAGCTGCTGAGAAGCCAACCATTTTCTGCACTATTGCCTTCCAATCTACCGATCCGACCTCAACTGAGGCGAGCGTTTGATCAAGGATAGCTCGAATCTCTGACTCTGTTGGTTTGGGAACTTCAATAACGTCATCAAATCTTCGCCATACGGCTTCATCTAAAAACTTGGTTAGATTAGTCGCGGCGACAAGCAAGCCGTTAGACACTTCATACTCGTCCAGAAGCTGTAGGAAGGTATTAACTACTCGCTTAATTTCTCCTACTTCTTGAGTATCTTCCCGCGATTTCGCAAGGGCATCGCACTCGTCTATGAAGAGTAGGCAGGGGCTAGCTACTGCTGTTTCAAAGACCTCGCGCAGGTTGGTAGCGGTCTCGCCCAAATAAGAAGAGACCATTGCATCAAAACGCACCTTTACTAATGGCAGCCCGGTGTTCCATGCAATGCGCTCTGCGCCCATGGTTTTGCCACAGCCGGGAGAACCATAAAGGAGGATTTTTTGGCGATATCGCAAGCCATGGTGAGCTAGTCGATCGCGGGCAGCATATTCCCGCTCAATGCGGCAAAAGCGATCTTCAATCGCATCAGACAAAACCATGTGATGCCGCAAACGCTCACGTGGAATCGCAACGATAAAGGGATGATCGAATCGGCGCTTACTCGATAGTAATGTGAGAGGCTTTGAAGCAGATGAGCTAGAGAGAGTCTCTTCAGAGAGCCTTGAAGAAATCTTGGATGGAGAGACTAAAGATAGTTGTTCAGATTTTGAAAGTTGATTGCTCTTTTGAAGGATGTTATCAAGCTGTTCGGCAAGGGTTGTGTGGCCCAACTTGCGCTCTTCTTCGACTACAACGGACAGCATGCTGTGTATTGCCTGTGAGTCGTCACTGGCAACAGCCCGAAACAGCCGTTTTAGCACCTCTCCTTTCATTGCCTGACCCGTCGCCTTTGGTTGCGATCTCTATCCTTTAAGATACCTAACTTACCTGAATACGTTACAAAAACGTTACAGGACAAAACATGGCACGTTTGAGGGCAACCCCAATCAATAGGATACAGGTTATGTCAAGCCCCGCCCTGGGTGGCTTGATCGCCAAAAGCCTTGGCACTGCTTAGTTTTAGGGAAAACGACTTGAGCCCAAGTTAGCCTAGCCGAATGTTGACTTTTCCTCAACCCGGTGACCTTACGGTGACCAGCATTGCCGTCATGCGGCTTCATCCTCGGCTGTGGCTTCAAGGTCGCTGTCGGCGTCGAGGTCTAGTTCAGCGGGCAGATCGTCTTCAAGTGGCTCTGGCTCGTTTAGCTCTGCGGGCAGGTGGGCGGCGGCCTCGCGCACGTCGAGTTTGCCTGTGACGACATCGGCTATCAGGCGGATACGGAATTCATGAAGGAGGGAGATTTCCTGATTAGCCTTTTCAATCGCAACGTTGAGTCCAGTTGTCAATCTTTCAACCTCCTGAACAATCGAAGTTTGCTCCTGTACCGTTGGTAGTGCTATGCGGAATCCAGCAATCTGCTCAGGGCTTATATGAGGAACACTAATCCCCGTAAAAATTGGTGCCAGATAATTAGAGAAGATTTTTCCTCTTAGAATCAAATAAGCAAACTGAGTATGCAGTTCCCGAAGAGGTCGGATTCGAGCCACACGTTGCAGTAGCAGCGATGGGATATCATTTTCCGTAACCAATGAGACTCGAAGCCCACTACTTATGATCGGGCGATCCATTCCCAATACCAAGTCATCCAGACGAAGATCAAATTCTTGAAACAGAGAATATTCAGATCTTGGCCAGCGAACTACATCATTCCATCTCAGACAACCTGGAGTAATGTTAATCCCTCGAAGAAGTCGGATATCATTTTCATCTTCTGAGAATCCATCACTCTTAAAAGGAAAACCTGTCTTGAGATTAATTAGCCGCCCTAGTTTAACAACCTCCCAATGCTCTGGAATATCGCCGAGCCATTCGATGCCGGAGGGCTTGAGGGGGACGTTGGGGTTGAGGCCACGGGTGACGGCTTGGTTGATGACGACTTGCTTTTGTTCGTCGAGTAGTTTGATGAGTTTTTGCTTGCTGCGAATGTAGCGGCGGATGCGGCGATCAGCGTAGTCAAGAAAGGTTGCGATTTGGGCTTGTTCTTCGAGGGGTGGAAGGGCAAGTGGAACAACACCAAAGTCCGGCGTATATAGTCGATTAAACCCTGTCCCAATGCCTTTAGATCGCTGTGCAAACTGTTCTACAAGCAATGGAGTCTTGAATAAATGCTCGAAGTATTTAACTTCGACTGGTTTTACGGGTAGGAATAGACTGTAATCTGGGCTGATACAGCCTTCATAGGTTGAGACGGCAAACATACCTGACCAAGCCTGCATGCGGTTCATTACTAAGTCGCCAGGTTTGCAAAGCTTATATTTAGAAAGATCCTCAACGCTTGCTATTCGTTTTGACGCTTCTGCTTGGGGAAGAATTCCACGAGAACGGGTTAGGGATAATAGAGTGCTGCCACTATTCCCGTTACGTCGATCAACTTCCCGGAAAAGGTTTTTTATTCGCACCAAGGCCCAATGTTTTGGAACCTCCCCTAACCACGGTACCCCAGAATCCTTGTAGGTCAGATAAGGCTTCAACTCACCAATCATTCTGTGCCCTCTCCATTGCCCATCTGCTTCTCAAACGCCTGCCGAATTAGCCCCATCACATAGGGCAACTCCTCTAGCGTCTCTAGCCCAACTTCCACATCGCCATTGCCCCACCGGCCTAGGTTAGTCACATCCTTACACAGTCCCTTAGGGTCATAGATCTCCGGGAACCGCATATTCAGCGACAGCCGTAGCCGCTTTGCCTGGGGCACCACATCAACAAAGTTTGTTTCCGCTTTGTAGGCTACATAGAGCTTGAGAAACTCCTCATTCACCACTGAGTCGAGGGCAAGCACCTGCGATCGAAACGCTTCAAACAGAGGCCGCATAGCACTCGCCATCAAATAGGGATGATCCTCAATGGTGTATCCATCGGTCTTCTGCGGCACAGCTCGGTATGCATCCACCACATCTGGCGGAATGGCTGGGGCCTTCCATACATCCACGGCCTGACCCGCTAACCGCTCTGCTCTCGCCTGAATGGCCGCCTCGTCCCAGACCTCGACCAGCCCCAGCCCGGCATTGAGCTTCAGTGGGCTCTCCTTAAAGCCGCCTGATATGTCGCGTTTGCTGGGGAAGGGGCGATCGCTGTATTCGGAGTTGTAGCCCGTCAGCGTGAGGTTGCCCAGGGTGTGCAGCCAGGTTTGCTGAATGCGTTGCCATTCAGGGCCAAGGGCCTCTTGCCATGCCGGTGAGAGGTTCTCGTTCTGCGGCAGGATATGCTCGATGGTAAATTCATCCACCAGCACCCGCTCTCTGCGGCCATAGTTTTCCATCCGGCGCAGCCAGTAGGAGCGGCTACGAAACTTGTAGAGATCGCGTACCTTGATCTCGCGCTTAAACTCCTCGTCCTTTGGGAACCGCCGATAGGAGGGCAGCAGCATGAAATGAGCCTGGATGCTCTCTAGGTAGCGATCCTTCTTGAACGCCCGGCCAAAGGTGGCAAAGGTTTTGTTCATCGAGTTGGTAGGGATAGCACACACTGCCCGACGAAACACGTAGGCTTCTGTCAGCCGTACCGCCTCTATCAGGTGCTCTTTCGGCAGGATGCCGTTTTGGTAATCGTGGTACAGCTCCAGCAAAAACGGATAGGCTACATCCACCTTTAGCTCCCGTAGATCCCGAAAGGCTTCGGCCAAGCCCTTATCGGTCTCCTTGCCCAAGGCCATGGCGCAAAAATAGCGAGCATAGGCATGGATATCGGCTACCAGTTGATCGACTCCGGCAACATTGCTGTCGTTAGATCTCACATGATTTTTGAAGGCCTCATAGACATCGCGGATGTTGGGAATCTCGCCAGTCTTCACTGTCAGGTAGTGGCGCATGAAGCTATCGAAGTAGCTGCCGTAGGCATCCTGGCCAAACTCTACCTCCATCGGTCGCCAGTGGTCTTCGTACAGCTGGGTCTGGTGGTCAGGCTTTAGCCCCATGAGAATAAAATTGCGGATCAGGTCGGCCTGGCTTAGTTCGCGCCCGGTCGAGTTCATGCTCTCGAAAATGAGCTGGGGGTTATCTTGATCTCGGTTGAGCGCCACATCGACGATCACGAGCTTGGCAAGCCCCTGGCATAGAGGAACCAAGTTGTTCTGGTGAGCTGCTATCTGCTTTTCAAAAAACTCGAAGTTCTCTCTCACGCGCAGCGAGTGCTCTTTCGGTAGATCCTTCTGCTGTACAAGGGCTAGCAGGGTGTCCTTATCCGTTTGGGTGAGGAGCAGCTTAAAACTGCGCTCTCCAGCTTCTTCTGGGTTAAGCAGGTAGTAGTTCCGAAGCTTCCTGGCAGAAAACCCGTCAATCAGTTCGGTATCGCCCAAGATCCTAGCTAAGGCCTCGATCAAAATCGTAATGGTGGTGAGTCGCTGCTGTCCATCAATAACGAGCAGGGGAGACTGACTCGACACCTGGTAGAGTCCCTGCTCGATATACACCACCGACCCAATAAAGTGGGCTGAGATGCTGTCATTGCGCCCAGCTCGCAGAATGTCTTCCCACAGTTGGAGGCATTCCTTACCCGTCCATGAATAGGTACGCTGATAAATCGGAATGATGAACTGTGGTGACTTTTTGAGAAACGCTAGTAGCTTGGATTCCGTTGCCTTCATGTCAGGCCAATGCCCCCAATAATCTCCTCTAGTAATCCCTTGTTCTCGTTCTCAAGCGCCACGATATCGGCGCGGATATCGACAAGAGTGCGCAGCGGCTGGGGCTTGTAGAAGTAGCGGGTGAAGCTCACCTCGTAGCCAATTTTGATACTGCTCTCATCTACCCAGGCATCGGCGGCGTGGGGCAGCACCTCCCGCTGAATAAAGGCTTCAATGCCACCATTTGCCAATAAAGGTACCTGCTCCGTGTCGCGCAGTTCTGTATCAGGCTCGTATTCCACTACGCAGCCTTTGCCCTCCAGCATTACCTCATAGCGACCATAGAGCGAGTTGGCTTCGACCTTGCCCGGTTTATGGATCTTCTTAATTACCGGCTGAGCTGCTTCATCCTTTTGGGCCAACTCAGCTTGTAGGAGCTTCTCTCGTTTGGCGGTGAGCTTGACATTGCTCTGGGAGGCAAGCTTCTTCAACGCGGTCAAAAACTCGTTGTAGTCGTTATGCAGGCCCGCGCCCAAAACCTCATGGGCTTGAGCCACCAGGTTCGCCAGAGGCTCTTCCTTGAGCGGTGTACAGACTCGACGAAACGCAGCACAGGTTTCTGCGTTTAGCAGCACCTGAAGCCGGAGGGGCCGCTCTACAGTCACCTTCCAGTACCCAAAGGCCTGATTGGGGAAGATTTTGGATTCTTCACTCTCGTCAAAGGCCAAAAAGGTATCGCAGACCTTTTGGATATCTTCCTCTGACAATTCGCAGTTCTTTTTGCCCAAGTTTTTCCGCAGCGGCTTAAACCACTTCGTTGCGTCAATCAGCTGCACCTTGCCCTTGCGGTGAGGGGGCTTGCGGTTGCCCAGTACCCAGATGTAGGTAGCAATGCCCGTGTTATAAAACATGTTGAGCGGCAGGGCGACGATCGCCTCTAACCAGTCGCTTTCAATAATCCAGCGACGGATGTTGCTCTCCCCCTGACCAGCATCGCCAGTAAACAGCGATGAGCCGTTGTGAACTTCGGCAATACGGCTCCCCAAGGTGGTGCCGTGCTTCATCTTGGCGAGCATATTCGCCAGAAACATCATCTGGCCATCGCTTGAGCGGGTAATCAGCGAGTACTCAGGATCCCCAGCGTGCTCAATCATGAAGCGAGGATCCTTCATCTCGCTTTTGCCACCCATCCTCTCCAGATCGCCCTTCCAGCTCTTGCCGTAGGGCGGATTGGAAAGCATGAAGTCAAACTCACGGGCTGGGAAGGCATCGTTGGCCAAGGTCGAATGCTCCGGGCCTCCGATGATATTGTCTGCGGCTTCGCCTTCGCCTTTGAGCAGCAGGTCGGCTTTTGCGATCGCATAGGTCTCGGCGTTGATCTCTTGCCCGTAGAGGTATGTAGAGACCTGCTTGTCGTGGTCTTTCGCCAGCTCTTGCAGGGTTTCTTCTGCAACGGTCAGCATTCCGCCCGTGCCGCAAGCTCCGTCGTAGAGCAGGTAGGTGCCCGATTCAATCTGATCAGCAATGGGCAGAAAGATCAGCCGGGCCATGAGCTTCACGGCATCCCGTGGTGTCCAGTGCTCTCCCGCTTCTTCGTTATTCTCTTCGTTGAAGCGGCGCACCAGCTCCTCGAAGATGGTGCCCATAGCATGGTTATCGAGACCTGGATGTTTCACCGATCCGTCGCCGTTGAGTACCGGCTTGGGGCTGAGGTTAATAGCCGGGTCAAGTAACTTCTCGATCAGCGTCCCAAGAGCATCAGCTTTAGAGAGGCGTGGAATCTGGTTGCGAAACTCGAAGTTGTCGAGAATATCCTGCACGTTTGAGGAAAAACCATCCAGATAATCCTCGAAGTCGGCTCTGAGCTGCTGCTGATTGCCGCGATTGCGCAAATCTCGCAGGGTGAACTTGGAAGTGTTGTAGAAGGCTTGCCCCGCCGCCTGTCGCAGCGCCACCTCCTGATTGACGATTTCGGCGGCATCTAGGTTCGCTTTCATCTCAAGCACCGCTTGCTTGGTTGCCTCCAGTTCAGCATCCAGGCGGCGCAGGACTGTCATCGGGAGAATTACATCCCGATACTTACCCCGAACATAGAGGTCACGGAGTACGTCATCCGCAATACCCCAGATGAAGTTGGCGATCCAGTTAAGTTGGGCCTGTTCCATTCAGATCTCTGTGAGTCAAAACCGTTGTCAGTCGTCGAGAGCGATCGCTCTAGTACAGCCAGGATGCATTGGCATGGCGTCGAGGGGCCAGTTCTTCTAACAGTCTTAATACTCCTTCAAGGGATGGGAGTACAAATCCGGTCGCTTCAAGGTACGTATTCAACCCTGCTTATCAGCGTAGATGAAGCTCCCTCTGCCTGTCTGGGATCGACTGCGCCTCCGGCCTCCGGCTGGTCCACTCTCAATTCCATAACTCCAACTGAAACCCATATTGTGCTCGATTAAAGTCGAGTGCCTTCTGAGACGCTGATGTAAGAATCTTCGCAACATTGTTTTTCCCAGCAGCATTGAGGGCAGCTAACGCAGCAAGTACCTCTTTAAAGCCATCATCAGAGTAGCCCACAAGGACTTCTTTGATGCACGCTACATCGTAACTTTGATGTTGATAGGCATAGGCAAGCTCTCCGCTCAGTAGTCCAGCGCTTTCCATATCGTTCTGACAGGCTATCGCCCTCGCTAACTTGCAAATATTGTCAAAGTTAGAGAAATCACAAAGTGGGTTTGATGCCTCTTGCTCTGAAGGCCAATCGTTGTCGGGCCAACCAGCGCAGCCAGGCGGTTTTACCAAAACATGATCTTCCATATTATTTACGCTCCATTTCATTTGGTACTAAGCAAAACAGAGATAGGAAAAGCAGCATCCCCTACCAACATCTAATCCCTTACTAGAGAGCACCACAGGCACCTAACCTTGTCTTTTTCTCTCCACTAAATACGCCTCAATTTTCCTCAAATGCACCTCTGGGCTTCCTCGATTGGCCACCCAATCACAGAGCAGCTCCACGTTATAGAGGATCATGCGGCGGCCTGAGTTCGTGTAAACCCAGTGGATACCCTCGATTAGGTACCCTTGTTTCAATCGGTAGTTCTTCAGGCACGAAGACGATAGCCCGATCAGCTTTACGGCGTCTGCCGTTTTTACCCACACGGGACTTAGCTCAGTGGCTGCTGATCTCTTTTTATTCCGTGAATTCCGTTGATACTTGCCCATGGCAACTTCTCTTTTTCCCGTATGGGAGGTGTCGGGAAGCATAGGGGCAGTAGGTAACTGCCCCCGCATACTCTGGATGCACCTTGTGGTAATTGGCCCATCGAGCAGGGCCACAGGAGTTAAAACCCATCTCGGATCAGGTGATCTGAATGTTCTTGATACTCCTGCTGAAAGTGCAGGGTCAGTAGGTAGGGTTCGAGGTAAGTGATGACATACCCACGAAGGCTCTCTGAAGCAACAATTAGCCGATTAACAGATCGTAGGAATCGTCGCCGTTTTGCTGCCTGGCAGCGGCTGCCGAAAAACCGCGAGATTGGATTTCGGTAGGGAGTAGCTTCTGGCTGCATCAAATACTCTTCGATCGCTGGGAGTTCCAGAATCAAATCGCACAGGTATCCCTGAATCTGCTTCTCCGGACGCTGCAAACAAAAGTGCACTATTACCTCGTACCGAACTGGCAGCAAGTGCTGGATAATCGAGAATGGAGGCCGAGGATAGCTTTTGAGAAACAGCTGAAGCAGCCAGTAGCGCCCCTTTGATATGTCGCCCAAACGTGAGATTGCTGTTTTCCGGTCTGGGTCATCTCTAAGCGCCAGTAGTTGACTCCTAAGCGCATCACATCTTTCGTTGAGCCCTCTGACAATGACTCCTAGATACTGCCCTGGCCCCTCCAAAAGAAGTTCACCCAACATCCGATCGCAATCGGCAGAAGGAATATAGCCCTCTCGGTAGTAGGCCTCGACAATTTCAGCATCCAGCACCCCGCCTTTCTCAAGGTTCTCATTCACCAACTCAATGAGAACCTGCTCAAGCAAGGCCTCATCACGAGGGGTGAGCGGTTGAATTGCGTTGTTGCTATTCATGGCGATCGCTCCCATTGAGGCTGTTTTCCGTCTGTCCAGTCACAACCTGGTGCTGCCTGCTTAATGCAAGCGCCGACCACGACTGGCGTACTAGTGGATCCTTACTGTGGTAAAACGTAAGGGCTAAAGCGGTGTAGCTCGTAATAGCGCTCAACAAGGTGAACACGATCATGACCAGCGTGGGGCCAGATTTGCCTGAAACCACTAAGGCTTGGGCCTCTGCCAGCTCAGTAACACCGGATCGAATGCGGGTACCGAGAATCGAGCTGTTAAAATAGGCTTCAAACAGATCAGGCCGTTCAACCTTTAGATAGGTAACGTAGCTATCGCCGTACCCCGTCTGGATTTCAGCGTTACGCCTGCTAACTAACTTTTGAGCTTGCTCCATTTGAGCGTCGGCTTCTATCTCAAGCCGATCTGCTGCTGGGCAGGCAGGAAGTGAGCCAATTGGTATTCCGGCCCATCGATTGGCAGGTTCATTTGCCATATATTTGCCGAGCGCAAGAATGAATGGCCTGTCATAAGCAAGGTCACCAGCGTTCTTCTTCTGGTTGTACTCCGTGAGAAGGTCATCACATTCTTCTTGCTTCTCTACGGCAAGCTTCTTCTTTTCCTTAGCCGCCTCTACCTCAAACTGCACGTCCGAGTTCACAAACTCTACAACCACACGTTCAGCCAGTTGGTTGTTTAGGTCTGAGCGAAACAGGAGTAAGGCTGTGCCCCAAGGACTTAGTCCCGTCTGCAAAATACTCAGTAGCACAAAGCCCAGGTACCCTCGATTGCCCCACGGCCTTCGCTCATCCGCCGCTCTGACCGCTATTTTCTGGCTGAGGTTAGATAACCAATAGACACCAACGCCAATTAATGTACCCACTACTGGGCCACTGAGGGCAGCAAAAAACGGTTGAGTGAGAATAAGGTTGATGGAATTCGCCCCGGTGCCAAACGCCCCGGTAAGGTTCGACCGCTCTCGAATCTCCCTGGTAGATGCTCGCCCGTGAAGTTCATCGGTCCGTACCCACAGATGCTGGAGCAGCGCCTTTCGGCCTTGCTCAGCCAAACGGGATGACCTTAAATTCCTAACCTTGTCTCGAAAGTCAGAATCGAGACGGGCCTCATGGAACCTCGCATTATCAGTAGTTAAGCCTTTGCTCTGATGCGCAGAGTCAGTATTTACCGGATTATGTCCATTCTGATTGGAATTATCACCATCAGATGAAAATGCCACACCGAACCTATCTTGATCTGACATGGAGAACCTCTTATTTGTCAAAAGTAACTACCCAAAAATTGGTGGCAGACCTTTCGTCATGCCTCTAACTCGTCCTCTAACGGCAAATCAGAAAACAGCACTTCTTCAACCTCCTCAACGGAAAGCTCAGTGAGCACAACGACGACTCGAACAAGAAGAAGCTGTAGGTCGTGTCGAAGCTCTAAAAGCTCCTTCGATACCTCACCGAGGCCTTCACGCAATTGATTGATTTCACCTTGAATAGCGAGATCAGCGAGTCCAGAGAGAAACAGGTCTCTCGCATAGAAGTGAATGCTTGATGCCCCTGCATCTGCAGCTTTTCGTTTCACCTCATCAGCAAGATGAGCATCGATACGAAAGCTAATTGTTTCTGATGAGTTGGTCTTTTTCATGGCTGCAAACAAGCGAAGATGTTGTTGTAAGGGTCATTTGGGGTTAGCTGCTCTACAATTGTGGGCAAGGGAGAATGCGCCAAAATGGTTTATTGGTGAGCTTTTCAGACGTTTTAGAATGAACTATCAGGTGTCCGGAAAAATCCGAAAGTAGTTCGGATTCATTCCATAGGAGTCATCTAAGGATGGCTCTCGGGGAGTAACTGGGAAAGGGAAGCTTCATGTTGAATTGGGTAGTGGCATGGAGATAAGAATGGCATAGATGAATATGCTTTAGGACGCGGGTTAGTGGAGTTAACTAAATCGGCCATTTCCTGAGTGCGTTTCCTTATCTCCGTGCCCCTTTTAACGTCTATAGAAGCGCTAACAAAACACCTCTCTAACTCCTAAAAGTCGTTCCAGTTTCCGATTCCAGTTCAGGACCGTTTATTCTTCGGACCTTTCTTGATAGGCCGTGGAGTTTTGCTTCCTGAATTATCTCCAGGCTTGCGCGGTGTACGCGGTTTGGAAGATCGCGCACCGGCATCGGTATCCTCATCGGGAGGAGTGATTTGAAGCTCCGCTAATTCCTCTTGTGTCCAGGGAGTCGGAATAGTCGGGACAAATCGCTCATCAATCCGGTCATAGCCAACCACGCCGCCATCACTATCATTCAGGCGCTCTGGCCGCATCCTCGTAATCTCCTGCCAAGAATAGGTGTGGTAATGAATGCCTTCTCCTGGAAGGCTAAAATAGCCACTTAGACCATGCTTTGGCCCCGGTACAGGAAGCTCTCGCTCATCTAGTTCCTGCGGCAAAATGGTTGTGCGCTCTACGCGCTGGTAAGAGATGCCGCTGCTAGATGGCGGCTTATCTGGATTTGCGACCTGGGGTGTGTAGCTTGTCTGAATCACCTCATGTTTACCGATAGCATCGCTGATGTATTTGGCCGAATCACTATCCATAGGAAATAAAGCCTTGTGCCGTGATAGTCCCCAGATAGATTTGGCTACGTTCTCGCCGAATTCTTCAACGAATGAGGCTATGTTTAACACGCTGCTTACCATACAGACTGATTTTGAGCGGCCCAACTGGAGCAGTTGCTCAAAGGCGACTAACTTCCCAGTTGCGATTAGCTCGTCAGCAAAAAGCCATACTCGCCGATCTGGATCATCAGACAACTGCTTTAGCCGAGCTGCAATGAAAGAAAACAGTAAGGCATTAATCGTTCTAAGGGCATCTGGGTATTCATAATCAGAGCCCAACACGAGCACATGTTCACCGCGTATCCAGTCTGAAATCGAAAACTCACGGGTCGCTACCTCCCAACAGGCTGCAATCAAATGAAACTGATCAAGTTCAGCCCGAACCGACATGAAAATGTCGTTGCGCTCGCCCTTTTTGACCTTGAAATAATCGTCCAAGTCGTTAGGGCGAGGATTCCATCTTTGGATCAAGGCATGAGCGATCGCAGTCGTTGAAAAAGCATTAATGAGGTCTCGCAACGTCCACCTTTCTCCCTTGGCCCGTTGCAGTGACACAATGACAGCGACCAAAAGTGCTATAGCCGTTTTTGGGAAAAACTGGTTATCTCCCTTCGCCTCCGGAATCACAGTGCGGGCAAACTCGTGAGCTTTGCCAGGAGAATTGATGTCCTTCGCTATCGCCCACCGAGCGGCTCGCTTATCAAGCGGATTCAAAATCACATAGAGTGGCCCGTCCTCGCCGACCCCAAGCCCCAGAGCTTCTAAATAGGGAAGCAAGTTACCCTTGGCATCGACCACGATCGCTCGGTAGTTTGGGTTAAAGCCAACACCAGCCAAGGTCTTGGTCATCATCACCTCAAGGAATGTAGACTTCCCGGCTCCGGTGTTACCAATCAGGATGAAGTGGAGTGCCTCGTTCTCCTTGGCGATAAACGCTCCTCCCCAAGGGATGAGTCCTTTGACTTTCCTTCCCCTGCGTCTCCATATTCGCTGAAGCTCTGCGGATTGCCGTAGCGATCGTCCTCGAACAGGTTGAGATAACGGCAGTGGCGCAGGCATGAGCACCACACTACCGACTAAGGCGGTGACAAATACTGCGATCAGGATATTGAGAGAAACAGGCACTCCATGAATCAACAGACGAAGGACAAATTGGGTTCCCCACCACCCCACGAGAAGTAGCAGTAACGGCAGGACCGCCTTTTTAAGAGAATCGACGATCTCAGATCTACCCTTTTGGAGCCCAGCATGAACTACCTGACATAGTCCGCTGATGTAGAGTGCTGCAAAAATGAGCGAACAGGCATGTGAAAGCCACTCTCCTCCGTTCCACACCCCTAGATCGGCGCTACCTAGACCTTTACTAATCCAATGAACCCAAAGACTGTAGAGCTTAGGGGTACTGAAATAGAGCCAACCAGCAGTCAGCAGCCAAGCTAATAGTTTGAGCATGATAGTCTTACAACCTCTCTTGGATAATGCGTTCGCGAATGCTCGCCACGATGTAGGCCGGGTACCGAAGCCCAAGCCCGGTGGCTAAGAAGAAAAAGGCAGCGACAATTACCCACACAAGCCACAGAGGGATCGTGGTCCAGGTGGTGAGTGCCTTAAACATCAGCACTGGTTCAAGCAGTACAAGAACGAGCCACAGCACCATGGCAATAAGCCACCGTGCGGCGCACGTGATGAATTGAGGCAAAGAGCGATACCGAGCGATCGAAAGCTCTTCTGAAAAGCCTTCAAGGTATCGGTAAAGCCAGAGGGCACAGAAAAGCAGGATGACCCCATGAACCCACTGGTTATCAAGCCATACAAGAGAGAAGAAGCCGAAGAGCTTTCCTCCCGTATGGGCCAGGCGCTCGGTAAACTCGTCCATGCGGGGGTAGACGTAATAGGCAAGCAGAAGCATTCCAGCCGCAAAAAGCCCCCGCCTGATAGCATGTGCAAGCATCAGACCTCCTTAGTAATTTGGGAATAGCTAGAAAAAAGGGTTGGCGTAGGAAGCGCCTTACGCCGGATCGACAGGCACTACAAAAATCGCTGGAGCACGAAAGTCAACACACTTCCGCTTACGGCTCCAAAGAAGGCCCAGAGGAAGGAAAATACTGGCGAGGTACCGCTAGATGCGTGATGCCCCATTTGTTTACTGAGTCGTTTGGCTGTCACATTGATGTCAGCTGCCACATCCCGACAATCCTGAATTTGACCACGGCTAAGAGCCTGGAGGGTAACTAGATGGGCCTTCAATTCACCCACAAGAACTCGTAGATCGTCCGGAATAGGTGCGATCGCTACCCGTGCATGGGTGAGCGAAAGCAGCGCAAGAAACATTGGGTCATTCGGCTCAACCTGGGTCTTCTCCAGGATGCGATACACCTTCAGCTTGGTTTGTAGGTCAACACCCTCAAGCACAAGGTCGAGGGTAGCGAGCTCTTCATCTGGAATGTCTCCGAGAGGCTTATGGTTCATAGCATCCCTGCCTCCTCAATCTCGCTAAACGCCTGCCGGAGAAAGTGCTTGACACGCTGGCGGGATACCACCGTCAGGTCTTTGTGGCTTTCTGCTGCGGAGAGAGTCAGCTGGTGCGCCTCAATGAAATTTCGCTCCAAGTAAGAACACTTCGGTAGATTGATGACCGGAATGGAATAATCCTCAATGAGTGCCTGAAACTTGGGGTCTTGATCAACATGTGACCAGTCATCACAGAGCCCCCAGTTCCTCACAAACACGTGGACCATCCACTCTCCTAGGTCAGCAACCGTCTTGTAGAAAAGCTGAACAGAGTCATACCCGCCGTTAGAAACGTACCAGTGACAGAACGATACCCCCTCTTTTGCAGCCAGCTCATAGAGAGCATCCTGCACAAACCAGGCAAGCATCGCCTCATGAACCTGGGCCGGAAGATTGGCAATCACCGGATTCTTCAAGGCTTCAGCAAACAGGGCATCTGCCTTACTTCGTTTGCGCTCATCCTCGCTGAAGTAGGCCAGGATAATAGCAATATCCGATTTATAGATGCGGGCCACGTCGGGATTAACGCGATCGCATTCAGCGATCGTGAAGGTAACTTCTCGGCTTCGCGCATATTCGACCAATACCCGCGCAAAAAAGCTCTTCCCGACACCCCCTTTACGGCCTCCCACAAAGTGGAGGCGTGAACCGTTATTTCGTGGAACCATAAGTCCACCTCCTTTGGTGATTACAGATTCTCAAACTCGTCTTCGCTCGCCTGGGCGCGAGGATCTCGGACATACAGTGTGGATCTTGGCAGCGGTACCGGTTTTGGCCCAAGATGCTTCGGCAGCGGCATGCTTTGTGGAGCCTGGCTAGATGGAATGACGCTGGCTGTGCTTTCGCAAGCAGCCTCATTCGGATCCGCTTCCAACTCAATACCTGGCGCTTTTGCAGCCCGGTTCATGTACTTCCTAAGCGTCCCAGGAGTAATTGTTCTCCCCAGTTGGGTGTAGAAGAGGGTCGCCAGCTCCTCGTAGGAATACCCTCTCTTCTTCGCGCTCTTGAGATCGTCAAAGCAACGATGCACCAAGCTGTATAGCGTATCCGTTCGGCGGGCCTTAGGCTTTGGGCTAAGCGATGAGAGCGCCTGGATAAATCGCGCCTCATCGCTCTCGCTATGATGGGGACTGGAGTTTTGGTGGTCAACCATGGCATGCGAATCACATCTCCTCTGCATGAACAACGGCAGCAGTCCTACCAGCTACTTGGGCCTGGAATGAGGCCGGAACAGTGGGTGGTATGAAGATTAGGATTCCACAGTTTTCTGGAAAAAAGGGTGGGGATTAACCGCGTTAGTTAAGTCAATGCTACTCGTCTGTCAAAATGCTGGAATTCTTGTTTGGCAAGGGTTTTAGTTTTTCGAGGAGACCAGAGCTAAGTCGCTTAACTCCTCTATCTCCCCGCTCTCTAAGCACAGCATTTTTCAGCACAGTCTACATTCTTGTCGGATTGGGTGAAACGCACGCTGTAAAGATAGAAAGGTATCTCCTTTTCTCTCTGAAGCATGGCACGTATCCGTGGGGTAGTTCTAACTGACTCTGGAAAAGCCCGTTTCGATAGGGCATGTATGAGCTTGGTTACGTCTCGGAAGATATCACGATTTAATGGGCCTAGGCTCTCGGTTTACAGTCGTGATCAGAAATTATTTGTTAGCGCAACGACCATTAATCAGGTTCTTAAAAATCAGCCTGTTGAGCGAACTTCTCTGCAATGTCTATTCACCTTAGTAGAGCTCTCGCTTGAAAAGGGTGACTATATATATGCAGAAAAGGAAAGCCCTGTAAGTAACAAGGCCTCTTCAGAAGACTCTAGAAGTTCGGATAATATCCTGCACTTCGGCGCAACTTCCTTGGCATCCCGAAGAATGTCTCGTCTCAACCAACCTGAATTCACTGAAAGGCAGGTTAGCGACTGGATGATTCAGCAATACCTCACTCGATGGGAAACTGCACCTAACGGATTACAGTATCGCATTGCAAAATTGCAGCATGAATTCCAAGAGCGCATTGATCGTGGCAAGTGCTATGAACTTGAACTACTCAATACCGATGAGAGGGAAAGAATTGAGAGTCAGATTCGACGACACGATAGAACACTCAGCACCTTGGCTAAAATACCAGGCATCCCTGAGAATAGAACCGTGCTTGAGACCGGCGGGCGTTGGTGGATTATTGATGAGTGGATTGAGGGAGAGACCTTAACAGCAGCATTAAAAAGAGGCCCTTTCCCGACGAAAGCTCTTCCTGATTTTGCACGCAGCCTCACTACTATCATTCAAGCATTGCATAAGGTTGATGTGATTCAGCGAGATCTCTCCCCGGGAGCCATCACCATACGTGCTACAGATGGTCAGCCATTTGTCACAGACTTTGAAATGGCAAAACTCATGAGTCGTAAATCAACTGTTTCCTCTGGAGACTGGGAGAGGAGCCCATTCCTTGCACCCGAGATTGTTGAAGGAGAAGAGACCTCCAATCCTAAGGTTGATTTTTACAGTTGGGCAATGGTGGTGATCGCTGCAGGTATGGGAGAGCTCAAGCCAACACCGGAGCTTGCAGCTCAATGGATTAGCTCTGCTCAGCTACCCCGACCTGTGAGCAAAATACTGAGTTCTTGTATTCATCCTTCTTGGAGAGGACGCCCCCACTCGGCGAGGGATATTCTCCAAGCGCTTGCAAGATGGTGACCTTCACCAAATCTCCACTAAGTTGCAAAGATTCTTCTCCAAATCTTCTCTGATCCGGCATGGGGAGAAGAGTAATTAGTTACAAGAGAATGATGAACTTGATCATTCCCATCGATGAATCCAAACCATAAGAAATGAGACATCGAGATGACAAATTCAGGTAGGAACATTCAAAGCCTTCAGGCCCAATCTCATACTCCATGGGTAGGGGTCCACGTCTTGACTGAATTTATCTTCTGTCCCCGAGCCGGGCTTATCACCTTCGAGACGAAGCAAGAAGATGATGATAATGACGACAGAGAACTTCAAGGGCAGCAGAAGGCCCAACTGACTTACCGGCCCTACTACAGCCTCAGACCGATTGAGGAATCTCTTGAAAAGGCACTCAATGACCTACGCAGACTTCCTAAACTTGCTGGAGGCACAGCCCTTGTGTCATTCCTACTCCTCCTCCTAACAGGAGCATTACAGGCTTGGCTTTTGGCTTTAGTAATTCCCGCTCTCATCCTTATTTTCGGTACCTTCAATGCCTATCCACGAATTTCGTACTTTGGAAAGTTGAGGGATATGGCACGAAAAGCGCTTCCAAGAGAGCCGGATCCACAGTCTGTAGATAATACAGCGATCAACTGGTGGAGCCTCCTTGCTGCCGGTTTTGACTCTGTACCATACCGCGATACGCTCAAAGATCATTCTTGGCGGGTTGCTGGGAAACCCTGGCGGGTTTTGCGAAAAGGCTCACTGAGAATCCCTGTCTGGCGAAGACGTGGAGAAGCGGAAAACCAAGCTAAGATCCGGGGACAGCACTACGCCCGAATGGCAGCCTACTGTCGCTTAATCGAAAAGGCTGAAGGAGGCAGCAGCCCCTACGGGATTATCCTCTTTGGGAATAGCTACGACGGTATCGCCATAGCTAATAATCAGGGTTCGCGCTCGGCTTTTCACAAGGGACTACGAGAAGCTCGTCAGGTCATCAAAGGCAAACAGAGGTGGGAGCGAGATCCGTCACCACCTTCTACAGGGACAATTTGTAGCAGTTGTCCTCTCGGAAAACCATTCACATATAGGCCAGGAGAATCAGACAATCGGCCTGGGCGCTTAAACACCTCACCTCACCTAGCCTTTGGTGACGATGGTCGTGCCTACCACAGCGAATGTGGCGATCGCTTCCAATGGATCCCTCCCCATCAGAAAGCTTTTGCAAAGAGGCTCATCAAGTATTGAAGATTGTTTCTTACTCTATCTCTGAGTTTGATAATCTCACTCTCATCCCTCCTCAATTAAGCAGATAGATAGTCCTGGCTCCTGAATTCTATAAGTCACTACATACAAATGGCTGAAGTCTTTCGACCGCTCTCCAAGCCTCGTCCGATCCGATGGAGGGGACGTTCTTTCCAGTCAGAGCACGTCCTAATTCTTAATAGAAAAAAGTTTCTCGTTATCAAGTCTTTATCAAGCCAACGAAGACGTTACATGGTTTTTGATAGAGATGCTGGTCCGCAGGGAGATATGCGATGTGTAATTGAAATTGATCGGCAAAACTTATCGACAAAGATTCAGACACCTGGCTTAGTGGAGAAACTCAAACGTCTTACTCAATCGAACACTAATTTACCTGCAATTATTAGCTACCATCCTGTTGGAGCCAAAATCTACCTTGTCACGCCTTGGATAGATGGAGAAACACTAGAGCGCTATCTAGCGCGGATAAAGAAAGAATATGGCTACTGTCCAAGTGTTCTCGAGGTCTGCAAACTTATTCGTGGTTTGGCTCATGGTTTGATGCATCTTCATGCCATCAACTTAGTTCATGGGGATCTCAATCCCAATAACCTTATTCTCCAACGCAATCCTACTCGATTGGTCATGATCGATTTCGGTAGCGCATGGTTAGTAGAGTACACAGTGCGAAGGGAAAAAGGAGACGGCAATGATTGTAAATATGTCGCACCCGAGTTGAACAGCGATACACCATTTGTCGATTTTAGAAACGATCAATTTAGTCTAGGCGTCCTTTTTTATAGGCTACTAACCCTAGAAGTGCCCTACGACAATTATGGGGGTATGGTAAGTCCTGCGACTCAATCTTTTTACAGAAGCCCCAGTAGCCTCAAACCAAGAAATGATAAGACACCTGCTGAAGCGTGGCGGCTAATCGATCGCATAATTCAGCAATGTTTGCAGCCCGAAGCAGACAAGCGATATCAAACGGATCGGGAGATGCTTGAAGATTTTGAAGATCTGAAGGAGAAACTCCGACCTAGGGGTGTCTCGACAGTAAATGAGATCGTCCTTAAAACCTTAAATCTTTGCGCTAGTCTTTGGAGGCGACTCAGCCAATGGTGGAGTAGGTCTAGGAGCTAGTAGCCGCAGGTGAATGTGTTGATCAAATTATGCAACTGATGCGCTAATTCCTGCCTGAAAGCAATATTGAGCATTGTTGCTTGGTTCGTGCTGAATAGAATCGGAAATAGCTCTTCATCATTGCCTTTTGGAAAATAAAAATAGTTTTCGCCTCTCATAAGATTTGAAGCTGTAACGTAGTAAAGCCTCTGGATATGGCTACAGTTTCACATCATCCTACAAGTGTCTTCGTTCTCGACTCAACAACTCATTCTTGGCCTCCCTCTCAGCAATTATCGCGAGCTCTTTATCCTTCTGATACACCATTTTGCGCCCAAGTTCCCATTTCACAGTGTCCGCATCATCCTTCTCTCCCGGTGCATAGGAGTAAATTCGAGTTGCTGCTTTTGTGCGGGAAACTTGCGTGAGAGCAACATCCTGTCCCCGTCCCTGTGTGAGCACAAACCCGTGGCGCACCTCCTTATACTTTGCCTCACCTGAGGTAACCGCATAGGCAAGCGAAAGAGCTTTGTAGTGTCTAAGATTTAGCAGCCTGGTTTTGCCACTATCGAGCCGAATGACGGCTACTTTGGTGAGCGACTCTAGGCGCTCAATGGAACCCATGTTTCCCTTCGTAACCCCGTAGGTGGGGGATGTCTCGTGGAACATCACGCGATCGCCTACCCGAAAGTGTCCAGCTTTTGTCTTTATCGCCGTATCCGACAGCGCTCCTGCCTGGCGAAGTGCTGCCTGGGCCATAGCGTTTAACGGCGCTGCCTCTTCCTTGGTATCAACAATGATGAGGTTGTCTTTGGGGGAGGCGATTGCTTGCGTCAACCAATCAGAAATGAGCTTCGCCTGTGCCTCCTCCTTCGTCTCTGAAAGGCGAAGAATGTTTTCGTCTCGGAGCAGGTGAGCTACCCCCCTAGTATTTCGAGCCCCAATAGCCTCCACCAAATCTCTTGATGGAGAAGTCTCCTGCCGCTTGACTTCAGTGAGGGTAACCGAGGATGAAATCTCTTTTGCCAGGGCTTTAAAGGCACCACTGTGCTCAAACGCTTGGGGGGCTTTGACGTCGCCGCTAACAATGAGCTTCCCACCAGCACGGCTTACCTCTTTTACCAGCCGAAGCATTTGAGCGGCACTCAGTGCCTGCGCCTTATCGGCTATAACCACCGTTTTTCGCGAGAGTGGATCCTTTGTATAGGCGCGACTCCCATAGCGTTGCCTCCCTTCTCGTGCCCGATCAATTTCGTGGAACAACTTGTACAGGGTGATGCTTCGCTCCACTTCTCCATAAAGCAGCTTTGATAGTACCCCCTGTGATTCCAGCCCGGATTCCCTTAGGTGCTCCGCTCCTTGTCTCGATGGCGATACCGCAATTACGGTGTAGCCGCTATTCCGGTATGCCTTGGCTGCTGCAATGAGCGTGCGGGTTTTCCCGGTGCCGGAGATGCCACTAAGCACCTTGAGTTTCCCTCCTTCCGTTAACGTGTGGAGGGCTCGCCGCTGTTCCGGACTCAGCTTCTCACCTGTTCCAGCTCGTTCCACTTGGCGGTGCGACACGCGCATTCCAGGAGTCATAGCCAACTTGGTGGCCTGGGAGAGTAGCGACTGCTCCAGACGATAGAGCCGCTTGAAGGTAAAGCGCTCTTCGTCTTTAACTACCCCGATAGACATCACCTGCCGGTGTCTCAGGCAAGTATCAGTGAGCCGTAAGACATCGACGCTGTTTAATCCTCGGGCCTGGGCGGCTACGGCGATCGCAACGACTAGGTCGCGGCGGCTAAAGTGACTTTGGTGGAGAACCACCATACGCCTAGCCTCCCGGAGCGTGCGCCACTCTTGAAACCGCTGCCACAGGGTAATCTTCTGCTCCCTCCCCTCAGGAAGAATAAACCTCCTTGCTCTGCGCTCACTTAATCCGTGCTGGGCCGCGATCTCTTGCCATGCCTGAAATAGCTCATCCCGTGGCGGGATATAGCCCTTCTTTTGGCGGGTCATATAGGCAGCGGCCTGGGCCTCGGCAGCGGTAGACGGAGCCATTGCCTCAATTGCCGCACGACGGCTCGACCACAGGTTCATAAGCGTCTGGTATCGCCCTTCGGTGCGAGAAAACCCCGCTAGCTCAAACCAACTCTTACAACGCACCAGATCAAGACCGAGTTCTGTCTGAAGGAGCGCCGCTAACTCACTACGGTAGAGAGCTCCTGCTGCCATCTTGTGCCTATAGAGCACCCGCGAGTCGATTGGGCCGGTCACTCCGTCTTTGGTCACTCCATCGTTTAGCACCAGCGCATGGGTGTGGAGGTTTGGCTCCTCTGCTCTATTTGATCCATGCTCAAAATAGGCAACCACGAGCCCCGCCGGAGGCGCATCGTGGGTGAGTAGCCGTGAGTGGCTTTCAAGGTATGCGATCGCAGCTTCAACCGCCCGGTGGTGGAGACGTTCTACAGCAGCACGGTAGGCCGAATCCACAACGGCCCATAGTATCGAAACACTCTTTGGCGGTGTGAAGACCAGATCCCACCCCGGCACACGCCGCTTACCTCCAGCATTCTCAACAAGCTTTGTTTCATCCTCGTCAGGCGAAAACCCATCGAACAACGCAAAAAACTCTGCCCGATTTACTGCTCCGGTTAGACCCAGTTGCCTCGCCCCGTCGCCTCCCCACACTGCTGGGGGTTCTCCAGGCAACGCACTCGATGCCTCGTAGGAAGATTGTGCGAGGTTTACATAGTAGTACTTACTTTTGCGCCCCATCTTTGCAATTGAAAGCATGTACAAAACGTTGTGGCAATTCCCCACGATCCTAACGCTCGCTGCTAGAATAAATACATTTCCGTGATGCTTATTTTTGCCTCGCTATCGATTGCATCATTTGAGAGGAATCCGTTTCCAAAAAGCATCACTTGCCTTGTTTCCGATTAGATATTCCTCTCGGCAATTCCCAGGGTTTCTCCTGAGGAACTCACCCAACTGGTTCACGTTTTGGTTTCAAAAGAAGTTTCTTCGCATGGAGGTGAAGGAAAACAGTCGGGGTCTTTGTTCCACAAGGATGTGGTCAGGATTCCGTTTTAATGGAGAGAAAGATGGAAATAGAAACAGCAACGATCGTACACCGGACTCTTATTTTTGGAGCTGGGATGATTGTTGGAATAGTACTTCGGTGGTTTATGCCACACTGGTTTTCTCGGTGGTCCCGACGCTTTCGTAGCATTGCTCGAAGCGCGTTCCCCGGAAGAAACCTACGAGGTATTGAAAGACGCATTGACTCGCTGACAGAACGCTCAACACGAATGAACTCTGATATCGACGATATGAAGAGACTTCTTGTAAGGCTTCTTGATGCTGATACAAAAAAAGTTGCTACCCCACGTAAAAATGGAATAGCAACCCCACAATAACTCCAAGAGCTATCAACTACTCCACAGTTGGTAGCTCCTTTTTATAGGAATCACTATGAACGATACGAAATTGTTTGAGGCATTGCAAAGGATTCTTCACTACCTCGCAGACGACCTGGAGGAGTACCAATGGGAACGGTGTGAAGGAACTGCCGCTGAGGACCACATTGGGGAATCACTGCTCATTCTGCTTCAGTTCTTAAGAGAACACGCAATTGGCACCACCTAACATCTGCTGGAGGAGCAAAAGAGACAGGCCGTAGTCTTTCTCCCGCACTACCTACCACCACAAACCAACCACGTAAACGCAAACGGGGCTTTCACTCTTTAACCGGAGTGGATGCCCCGTTTCTATTTTTAAGCCTAAAGGAACTTTTATGAATAACTGCAATACAAACTACTTCGTTGGTGCCAACACCGTCGAAGAGATAAAAGCTCGCTACCGCCGTCTTGCAATGGACCTCCACCCTGACCGGGGCGGTGACGCTGAGGCAATGAAGGTGCTTAACCGCGAGTACCACGAAGCGCTCCGCAAATGTCACGGCACAACATCCGAAAAGACGACCGGAGGAGAGGGAGAGCACACCTATTACTACAACCAAGCAGTAGAGCAGGCAGTCATAGACAAGCTCGATGAAATCCTTGGCCTACGCTTGCCCAACATTCGAGTCATGCTCGTTGGCACTTGGATATGGATCGACGGCGAGACAAAACCGGTTAAAGGCAGCCTTAAGTCCCACGGCCTCCGGTGGCACAACAAGCGGGGGAAATGGTACTGGCACGCAGGTTCTTACCGCCATCGGCACAGCGTCGGCGACTTTAGCGAACTGGCAATAAAGTACGGCTACCGCGAGTTTGAGAGCGAAAAGCGCAAAAAGCTCGAAGCCTAAAAAAATAAACCCAACCCAGAAATAAAGAGTAACCGAGAGGGCGAGGCAGTCTGCTGTGTGATGCAGGCTGTCTCGCCCTCTTTTTATAAAAAGGAGAGCACTTATGAAAAAGGATAATCAAAAAGAAGAGACCACTCTCACAGAGAACGATCTACGTCAGTTTACAGGTACCACCCGTTACTGGCGAAGCAGCCTCCCCTTCCACCCATTCCTCTATACTGACGGAGTCCATTATCTAGCCAACCAGGGCCAAGCGTACTGGCTCCTTGACCTGATTGGTTCATGGCAGATAGAGCCTGCGGTGAAAAAAGATCCAGTACTTCTTGAAATGCAGTTTTGGACGCTTAGGGTAAATGAGAATTCATCAGCGGTTGCCATTTGCGAACGAGACTCAGGTGATATAGTCGTGACCCAGAGAATTCCGTACACGGATTTTCCGTTACGAGAGGTTCGGCTCTACCTTGCGCATATGGCGAATTACTGGAACTACTCATCCGAGCGAGGGCCACGCACCACCTCCGATTATGGAGTGTTGCTCCTTCCAAGCGAGTATTGAGGTTTTCTTTCCCAAGCCGCCCTTAAAAAGGCGGCTTTTTTTGTGCCTGTTGTTCGAGCATTCGTGGCTGTTGGGAGACAGTGGCATTGGCAGATGTTAGGTTACCACTAACACAAAGAGTGTTATGCAGTACTTCTTCAGCACCTACTGTCGAATTATGGCTTCGACCAGCGCTTATCAAATTGGCTTGATATTGTGGTTTAAGTGGAAAACATTTTCGGGGTCGTATTTGGCTTTGACGTTTGCAAGCCTTGTGTAGTTCTCCCCTCCAAGACCAGCGACAACCCGATCCGGCCCCTCGTCGCCTATAAAGTTCAAATAGACAGCCCCACTTTCCCAAGGCTTAAGGTCAGCTCTAATATCGTGAGCCCACTGCCGAACACGCTGATCATCAGCTGAATCTTCATACAAACCATAGGGATGAATCAGCCAGGGAGCCTGCCGCCACGGCAGCGGATAGTCGGAGCGTCCACGTCCTAATGCCCCTCCTTGATGTAACAGAATATGCTGAGAAGCTGAAGGCACTAACATGTTCTTTGCATGGGCGCAGAAGCGATCAATGGCTTCGTCTGGGAACGTATCAAGGTACTCGACAGAACAATAGTTACGGTAGCCTGGAGGGTCGTCGAGCATGCATTGGAGATCGGCATAGGGCATCTCTGAGATAAACTCTCCCTCATGTCCTAGTTCCAGCATTGGGGCTGCAACCTGACGAGCATCCGGCAGTGGCCCAGCATAGGTAATAAGCACGACGAAGGCTAAACTCCCCACTAAGGATTCAGGTACAAATTCCTCCGCAGGACCAGTCAAAAAAAGAGCACCGCCACCGATATCGTCAGGGGCTGATTCCATAAAGTCTCTGTAGGTGCGAAGCACATCCACCCCGGCCTCAGGCGGCCACATGAGCAACATCACACTTACCGACGACAATTCGTACAAGCGCAGAGTGAATGAAGTTGCGACCCCGAAATTACCACCCCCACCGTGAAGCGCCCAAAAGAGTTCGGGGTGCTCGTTTTCGCTGGCACAAATCACATCGCCATTAGCTGTTACGAGTTCGACTGAGAGAAGGT
>PYER01000197.1 GCA_003017855.1 filamentous cyanobacterium CCT1 | reverse complement strand
GGACTGACATCAGGCGGGGTTGAGTGCAGCCCAGTGAGCCTGAATATCTTGAATGGTAAACAGGGCCTTGAAGGAGAGGTTGTGGCTCTGGTAAAGCTCAGCCCCGCCCTGCTGGCGATCGACTAGGGCCAGAATTTGGTTGACTTCATACCCGGCCGCCCGGAGGCGATCGACCGCCTTGAGGGCTGACTGACCGGTGGTGACCACGTCTTCGAGCACTGTAACGGCGCTGCCTGGCGGCAGGGTCAGCCCTTCAATGTAGGCGCGAGTGCCGTGCCCTTTGGCCTCTTTGCGAATAATCAGCGGAAACAGCGTGCGATCGCTATAGAGGCCCACCAGGCTGACGGCGGTGACCAACGGGTCAGCCCCCAGGGTTAGCCCCGCCACGGCCGTCGTCTCAGCCGGAACCAGATCGAGTAGCAGCCGACCCACCAGCAGCGCCCCCTGGGGGTGAAGGGTAACCAGCTTGCCGTTGATGTAGTAGGTGCTGCGCTGGCCCGAGGTGAGCACAAAATCGCCTTCCTGGTAAGCACCCTGGCAAAACAAATCAAGCAGAGGCGATCGCAGGGCGGCAGTTTCTAGACCCAGCAGATCAGAAGCTGAGATATTCAGCAGTAGCTTGTCCATGGGTGGGTAATTCCTTAAAAATGCTCCAGTTTTCTGCGATCGCGTTATAAAGGACATGCACGGGCGATCGGTTCGGCATGGTTTTGTGTAAACTAGGGAATTTTTACCCTAGGGCCAGCTTCAGAGCATGGGCAAAGAGGCCAGAATCGCACCCTATTTCCCGCACTATGTTATTGAGTTGAGGAGGCTTGGCCATGGGCATTCAATTAAATCATATTTCTGGTCTAACGCTGGCGCTGCTGACAACAGCGGTGGTTGCGCCCGCTGCGATCGCTCAAGATACCGTATCTGAAACCATTCCTGAGGCCCTAGACAGCCTGACCACTACCTACTCCGGCGACTACTTCAGAAACCGGGGCATTGTCCGCCAGGGCAAGCGCATTATTGGGCTTGATTTCCCTGAGCGCGCGATAGAGTGGGATGCCAACGCCACCTCCGCCGCGGTGCGAGACATCCTGCTGCTGCAAAATACCAGCGATCCCACCATTCGGGTGCCCGATCTGGCCAACCCCTACAGCAGCAGCCTGCTGACCAGTCCCAGCAGCAGTAACCCCTACGTCGGCTCAGAGTTTATCTTTGAGCAACAGTTCTAGCCATACGCCACATGGGCAGGTTTAAGCCTAAACCCCTGACCTGGACCCTAAATCGGGCTGCCAGGCGGTGAAAAATCCAGGGTGCAGGAGTTGAACCTGCCTGAGGCGAATTATGAGTTCGCTGCCTAATCCGCTCGGCCAACCCTGGGATGCTACCTCAACGGTAAAGCAACTCCTATTGTACGTGCAGGTCTGGGGGCTGTCACCAATTAGCCTCCGATCGCCGAGTAACCAATCATTACAGCTCCTGGCCCGTTTATTGGGGCGGGCGTGGCAAGGCTTGTAGTAGATAGCTTTTGGCTAGAATTATGACAAGCCCGAGGGCCTAAGCTTAAATTTTGTTTGAGGCTTAAACTTTATAATTGGGGTAACGTTTAGGCCTAGGCTGTCTAAAGTCATTCCACTGAATCAGGTTATCCATTTTTGCCCCTGCCATGAACCCTGCCGTAGCGTTTACGTTAATTTTGCTCTCGCTGATGATTGGGTCGGGGGTCGTTAGTGCGTCGTGGGGGTTTACCCTGGGGCGACAGGCGCTGACCGGCGTGCGCCAGCCCGAAACCCGGCCCACCAGCGGTTCTCCCGTGGCTCGCGAGGCCGGTGCAGCCGGTCAGGGCGACGTGGTTTTGGTCAACGAAGCTGAAGTTTTGCAGCAGGTAAAAGCTCGCACTAGCGGCGGCCAGTAGCTTTTAGGCACTGGGTCATGGGCGCTTTCCCCTATGTATTAGCCGTCGTTATTCCTGAACAGCTGCCAGTAACCGCGATCGCATCGCGACTGCTGGCCGTGCTGATGCTAATTGGCATCAACGCCTTTTTTGTGGCGGCGGAGTTTTCCATGGTGTCGGTGCGGCGATCGCGCATCAGCCAGCTGGTCTCCGAGGGCGATGTGCAGGCCAAAACGGTGCAGCAGCTGCAGCGCAGCCTCGATCGCCTGCTGTCTACCACCCAGCTGGGTATCACCCTCTCCAGCCTGGCGCTGGGGTGGGTAGGCGAAGGCACGATGGCCGTCACCCTGGCCTTTTGGATTAGCCAGACGCCCCTCAGCCCGGCCCAAAGCGAAGCCCTAGCCCACGCCCTGGCGATTCCGGTCGCTTTTTTTCTAGTCGCCTACCTGCAAATCGTGCTGGGGGAGCTGTGTCCTAAATCGGTGGCGATGCTCTACCCCGAGCAGGTGGCCCGGTTTTTAGGCCCCCCCAGCCTGACTATTGCCCGCCTGTTTAACCCCTTCATCTGGATTTTGAATCAGTCGACCCGGCTGCTGCTGCGGTTGGTCAACATTCGCTACAGCGACCAGGTCAGCTACAGCCGCCTTACCCCCGAAGAGCTGCAGCTGATCATTCGCACCACCGCCGAAACCCCAGGCCTGGAGGCCGAAGAGCGCGAGCTGCTCAACAACGTGTTTGAGTTCCGCGACGTCACCGCCGAAGAAATCATGGTGCCCCGCACCCAGATCCATGCCATTCCTCTGGCCGCCACATTTGGGGAGCTGATCGAGGTGGTGGCTACCACCGAGCACTCCCGCTACCCGGTGATGGGGGACTCCCTCGACGACATCCAGGGCATGGTCGAGCTAAAGCAGTTTTTGCAGCCGCTGGCCCGCCAGCAGATCAACGCCGATACGCCTCTGCGGGCCTGGGTTAAACCGGCCCGCTTTGTACCTGAGCACACCCCCCTGCACGAACTGCTGGCGACGATGCAGCGCACTGGCCAGGAACTCGTCATCGTCGTCGATGAGTTTGGCGGCACGGCCGGTCTGCTCACTCTCCACGACTTGACCACCGAAATCATTGGCGATATTCACGAGCCCGATGAGCAGGAGCAGCTGGTGCAGCTGCTGGCCGATCAGTCGTACCGGATTAAGGCCCACACCGACATCGAAGAGGTCAACGAACTGCTCAATCTGGCCCTTCCTTACGCCGATGACTACCAGACTCTGGGCGGTTTTTTGATCTATCAGATGCAAAAAATTCCGCGCTCGGGCGATCGCCTGAACTTTGCCGATCACGAGTGGGTGGTGCTCTCAACCGATGGCCCCCGGCTCAAAGATATTCTGGTGCGATCGCTGGACTCCCTACCGCCAGCAGCTGACTCAGACGGCGCCCAGGGAACTACTACGCCCCCCACCGACTCCGATTAGACCTTGAGCCCTAAAGCCCCGGGCCCCATTCCCCAGGCCGTTAGGATCAGACGACGGCGATCGCTCAGGGATCCAGCTGCCTAGACAGCTATTTAACTGCCACAGGTTGCTCGACGGCCCAGCCCGGCATCAGTAGCATAAAAAAGCAGAGAAACATTTGAAAAACGAGTGCAGATCTGTGCCAGATCGCGAATCTGGTCGTAAATTCATGCTTCTCTGCCAGAGAATGTCGCTATTCTTTACAGTGTGAAGCATTGTGATACTATCTGAGTAATTTTACCTGGCCGTCCCAGTTCTCCATTGCTCTGACGTTCGCAACCTGCCAGCTGTCGGCGTATTTTTGTCTCCCTAGGAAGGACAGGCGTGCAAAACCCAATGTTGTCATCTGCATTAGACATGCACCTATCTCGAAACCTACCAGATCCTATTCGTGTCGGCGTTATTGGCGTGGGCAACATGGGCCAGCACCACACCCGCGTCCTCAGCCGGTTCAAAGATGTAGAGCTGGTCGGGGTGTCAGATGTCAACGTAGAGCGGGGGCTAGACACCGCCGGCAAATATAGAATTCGCTTTTTTGAAGACTATCAGGAGCTGCTCAAGCACGTCGATGCCGTGTGCGTAGCGGTGCCTACGCGACTTCACCATGCGGTGGGCATGGCCTGTCTGCAGGCGGGCATCCACATTTTGATTGAAAAGCCCATCGCCGCCAGCATTGCCGAAGCAGAGTCGCTGGTCAACGCAGCGGCGGCAGCCAACTGCATTTTGCAGGTGGGGCACATCGAGCGGTTCAACCCCGCCTTCCAGGAGCTTCACAAGGTGCTCAAGACCGAAGAACTGCTGGCCCTCGAAGCCCGCCGCATGAGCCCCTATTCTCAGCGGGCCAACGATGTATCGGTGGTGCTCGATCTGATGATCCACGATATCGATCTGCTGCTTGAGCTGGCAGGGTCAACGGTCGCCACCCTCACCGCCAGCGGCAGCCGAGCCTCTAACTCAGGCTATCTAGACTACGTCACCGCCACCCTGGGCTTTAGCAATGGCATTGTGGCTACGCTGACTTCAAGCAAGGTCACCCACCGCAAAATTCGCAGCATCACGGCCCACTGCAAAAACTCCCTTACCGACGCCGATTTTCTCAACAACGAGATTCTGATTCACCGCCAAACTACCGCCGACTGCTCCTCTGACTACGGCCAGGTGCTCTACCGCCAGGACGGTCTGATCGAAAAAGTCTACACCAGCAACATCGAACCGCTCCACGCCGAGCTAGAGCACTTTATCAACTGCGTTCGGGGTGGCGAAAAGCCCTCCGTCGGCGGCGAGCAGGCGCTCAAGGCGCTGCGGCTGGCCAGCCTGATTGAGCAAATGGCGCTAGATGGCAAGCCCTGGCACCACTTTGACCTGACCGCCGTAGGCAGCGAGCTGCCCGTAGCCGTACAGGTTTAGTACCTAACCCCGTTACAGCCTACCCATCGGGGTCTACCTACGGCACCACCTTGATGGGGGTGCCTATTTTGATGTGGCTATAGAGCGTTTGAATGTCTTCTTCCAGCATTCGTACGCAGCCGTGGGAGACGGCCTCGCCGATCAGCGTCTCCTGGTTAGTGCCGTGAATGCCGATGTGATACTGACCCTGTAGCGCAAAGCCAATCCAGCGGGAGCCGAGGGGGTTGCTGGGGCCAGGACCAACCGCTTCTTTAGTAATGGGATGCTGCCAGATTGGGTCGGTGCGCATATCGCGGACGGCAAATTCGCCCTTGGGAGTTTCCCAGTCATCCTGACCAATGGCCACAGGGAACTCGTCGCGCAGGTCATCGTTTTGATAGAGGGCAAGCCGGCGCCGACTGAGGCTAATGACGACGCGGGTGTTGGCGGTAATCAGGGTCTCGGGAGCCTGGGTAATAATTGGCACCAGACGAATTAAGCGGGTGCGCTCAAAGGGAGCCTCAAACCGCCAGCGCGAGTTGACCTGGTCTTGCCATGTGGCGGCGGCCAGCAGCCCGGCAGCGCCGTAGCACAGCACCATTAGACAGCGATTCAGGGGAGCTGGCGCATCCATAGGCCGTTGTTAATCGATCCCACCTGACTCCAGCATACTGCTATCCCCAGGTTCTGGGCCGTTTGCCGAGCCGTGCCCCAGGGCAAGTATTGTGAGGGTTGATATGATTGAGTCACAGATACAGTGTTGGGATTAAAAACGGTGGCGGTAAAACCAGAGTGGTTACGGGTAAAGGCCCCTCAGTGGGAGCGGGTAGGCGAAGTCAAATCGATTCTGCAGGACCTGGGCCTTAACACCGTTTGTGAAGAGGCCTCGTGCCCCAATATTGGCGAGTGCTTTAAGGCGGGTACAGCCACATTCTTGATCATGGGGCCAGCCTGCACCCGCGCCTGCCCCTACTGCGACATTGATTTTGAAAAGAAGCCTAAGGCGCTCGACCCGACCGAACCACTGCGCCTGGCCGAGTCGGTACGGCGTATGCGCCTCAACCACGTGGTGATTACGTCGGTCAACCGCGACGACCTGGCCGATGGTGGAGCCAGCCAGTTTGTGGCCTGCATTGAGGCGGTCAAACAAACGACCCCCGACACCACCATCGAAGTGCTCATTCCTGACCTGTGCGGCAACTGGCCAGCGCTGGAGACCATTCTGGCGTCGCGCCCCCATGTGCTCAACCACAATACTGAGACTGTGCCCCGCCTCTACCGGCGGGTGCGACCCCAGGGCAACTATGGCCGCTCCCTTGAACTACTGCGGCGCAGCCGGGAGCTGGCTCCCTGGGTTTATACCAAGTCGGGCTTGATGATGGGACTGGGCGAAACCGATGCCGAAGTGCAGCAAGTCATGGATGACCTGCGAGCTGTAGACTGCGACATTCTGACTTTGGGTCAGTACCTCTCGCCGGGGCCAAAGCATTTACCCGTGGCAGAATTTATTACCCCAGCCCAGTTTGACGCCTGGCGGGTGGCCGGTGAGGCCAAAGGATTTTTGCAGGTGGTGTCGTCGCCACTGACTCGCAGCTCGTACCATGCGGAGGCAGTGCGCCAGCTCATGACGCTGCACCCTCGCTAGAGTTTGATAGCGATTAAAGGCCTCCTGGGAATACTGCTTGGGCAATATCGGTGGGCTGTGGAACTGCCCCCTTTGAGCTACGTCAAAGGGGAGGGCAGGGGCGTCTACAGCACCACCATCTTTAGGAGATAGTTATGCAGCCGTGGAAACACATGCTACGCCCTCAACCCAAGAGCGCTGTACTGCTGGCAGCGATTTTAGCGGGACTGCTGCCGGGATTAGGGATATCCACAGCGATTCGCGCCGCGATCCCCGCGGGAATCGCCCCGACCTCTAGTGCAACATCTGGTATGACGTTAGCCCAGGCCGAGGTCACGATCGCCCAGGAGCTGATGCAGTTGGTCAATGCCGAACGCCAGCGCGTCAACGCACCGCCCCTGGTGCTCAACGAAAAACTCACCGCTGCCGCCCAGAGCCACTCCCAGAATATGGCGACCAGCCGCCGCATGAGCCACACCGGCTCAGACGGGTCGACGATGCGATCGCGCATTGACGCCACCCAGTACCGCTGGTCCACCATCGGTGAAAACGTCGCCATGGGCCAGCCCACCGCCGCCGCCGTCATGAGCGCCTGGATGAGCAGCCCCGGCCACCGCCAAAATATTCTCAACCCCGCCTTTACCGAGCTGGGGATTGGACAGGCCAACGGGGGTGGGCGGCTCTACTGGACCCAGGTGTTTGCCAGACCCCTGTAGAGGGCTGGCGTCAGCGGGCGTCAAGCTATCTGGCTGATGGCCCAAGGGTCAGCGGTTACAGCCCTTAGCCTGCCATGTTTTTTTGGAGTTAGGCGTGGCAATGCCGATGAGATAAAGGTTTAAGCGTGCCTTGGGGATGCGTCATCAAGGCACGCTTAAAACGGTGTAGCAGGCTACAATATTGCGCTTAGTAAACAAAGGTAAGGATACGCATCAACTGCTTTGATCGCCAAATTTAGAGTCGCACTATGTATATGGATAGTAAGTAAATGTCCCCATTGCCATCCAGTACAGGAGGGCTACTGCTATGACCACGACAACTATGCGATCGCAGCTTGGCCGGCACTACACCATTGATGTCATTCGCGACGAGGCCAAGCAGTTGGTAGACTGCGGCACCCTAGATCGCTGCCAGCCCATTTGCGCCCTTTGCGGCTACATTGCCGCCCGGGAGTGGCCCTTTATTGAAGCTGAGCTAGAGGAGAATGACTACGGCTTGCGCGATCGCATCGGCGACTTGATCCCCCACGAAACCTGGAGCAACGACTAGCTGCGGCTGCGAGGGCCGTAGAGCGTAGTCGGGCGTTTCCCAGGGGCATCGCTGCGCGAGTCGCCGGGGCTATGCGTCAGCCAGTGCTGCCCCACCTGGTTGAGGGCGGCCATGATCGGCTGCACCTCCCGCCCCTTCGCCGTGAGCGAATACTCAACTCGTGGGGGTACTTCCGGAAAAACGGTGCGCTTTACCAGGCCGTAACTTTCTAGCTCCCGCAGGCGAGCGGTCAGCGTCTTGGTACTAATACCGGGCAGCGCCGACAAAAACTCGTTCGTGCGGCGACTGCCCTGAAACAGCTCTTGCAAAATGAGGATGGCCCATTTGCTGCCAATGTACGACAACACCAGATGAACCGGACAATCGAGCTTCGTACCGTTGGATGGGTGAGGCATTGGCATCACTCCGGTATGGGCATGTTATTTTCCATTGTGAAGGATTATTTTGGGCCTGTGGTCAATGTGTCACCAGATGCTGAAGATTTAAGCTTTTTTTCAACCTATACCTAAAGGCCCACCTCCCTAGGCTACGCCCCAAACCTGGGCTGCTTCTACCAGGCCGGGCAGGTTAAAGACAGTAGACAGACAGGCCGCTGGCGTTTAGGTTACTAAAATCCTTCCCCAAAGAAGATTGCTGGCCTGTCTCCTCAAAGGAAGGGCGAGCGCGCCCCCACTCTCCCCTTGCCCTGGGGTTGAATATCCCGCCGCTGGCCACTGCTGACCACCGCCGTTTTTTCACGACTGGGAAGGCGGTAAAAGAGGGCCGTAAAAACAGAGTGCTAGGGTAGGGGGTAAGGCGTGCTAGCCTAGGTTTTCTGCTTAATTTTTGGTTCCCAACCCCGTATCAGGTGTGGCCATGTCGACCCCAAAGCCTTCTCGCAATCCCAACCGCCCCTCGGGGGCAAAACCTCGCCAGCAGTCTGAAGGCTATCGGGGGGCCAAGCCCCGCCAGGGGGAAGGCAAACCCCGCTATGGGGACGACCGACCCCGCCCCAGCGGCGAAAAACCTCGCTACAAAAAGGACGATAAGCCGCGCTACCAGGGCGATAAACCCCGCTACAGCGACGAGAACCCTCGCTACGCGGGTGCCAAGCCCCGCTACGGCGACGATAAGCCGCGCTTTAAAGACGACAAACCCCGTCACCAGGGCGACAAGCCGCGCTACGACAGCAACTCGCGCCGGGACGATAAGCCCCGTTACAAAGACGATAAGCCGCGCTACCAGGGCGACAAGCCGCGCTACGACGACGGTAAGCCCCGCTACCAGGGCGATAAACCTCGCTACCAGGGCAGCGATTCCTTTCGGCGCTCCAGTTCTGCGCCGCCCCGCCAGTTAGCTAGTGGCCAGGGGCCAGACGAAGGCGACGACAGGCAAGACGAAATCGATCTGATCTACGGTCGTCACGCCGTTGAAGCCGCCTTACAGGCTCAGCGCCCCCTCAATCGAGTATGGGTGAACGATCGCATTCGCTACGATCCCCGATTTTTGTCGCTCATTGACGAGGCCAAGGCGAGCGGCGCCGTTATCGACGAAGTCGATACCAAACGGCTCAACCAAATTACCGGCGGAGCTAACCACCAGGGGATCGCGGCCCAGGCGGCAGCTCACACCTACCACGACCTCGACGAGATGATCGAAACCGCCCTGGGAGCCGCCAAGGTGCCGGTCATCATCGCGGCTGACAGCATTACCGATCCCCACAACCTGGGGGCCATTATTCGCACCGCTGAAGCCCTGGGGGCCCAGGGTATGGTAATCCCCCAGCGACGGGCGGCCGGGGTAACCGCAACGGTGGCCAAAGTAGCCGCCGGAGCCCTGGAGCACCTGCCCGTAGCGCGGGTCGTCAACCTCAAGCGCGCCCTCGACACCCTCAAAGAAAAGGGATTTTGGATTTACGGGCTGTCCTCAGAGGCCAGTCAGCCGGTGCACCGCACCACCTTCGATCGCCCGACAGTGATTGTGGTAGGAGCCGAGGGTAGTGGTCTCAGCCTTACCGTGCAGCAGAGCTGCGACTCGCTAGTGTCGATTCCGCTGCGCGGTACGGTTCCTAGCTTAAATGCATCGGTGGCTACAGGCATGGCGCTCTATGAGATCTATCGTCATCAATGGGTGGCGCAGCTGCAAATTTCCTCTTTGCAAAATCAAAACCAAGGCAGTATAACGAAACATGGGATAGCGTTGCCCCAGGACGGCTAAAAGCCGTGGTTACCCCATAAAAAATCTTTAGAACTCGGCAGATAGGCAGGATCTATGAAACATCTTTTAGGTCGTTTTTTAGCGAGCATTTTAGGTCGGAACAAAGCCTGGTGGGTCGAGATCAAGACCAATCAACCCGCCTGCACCTACTACTTTGGCCCCTTTGACAGCGAATCTGAAGCCCACGCTGCTAAGGGGGGCTACATCGAAGACCTGGAGCAGGAAGGGGCACAGAACATTCAAACGGCGGTGCAGCTGTGCAGCCGTCCTGAACAGCTCACCATTACCGACGAGTGGGATACCCCCGTAGGCGGGTTCTCCACCCCAGCCTTTAGCGGTCAGCCCTAGCCCCTATGCTGTCGCCATTTCTGCCATCGCCATCAGCTAGGCTTGGCACTCAAGCCTAGCTCCTGTTCTTGCTGTGCCAACCACTGGTGAATGTCGTGCAGCATCTGCTCTGGGATTTCCCAGGGCAGGAGATGGGCCGTGTCTGGGTAGCAGTGGCTCTCGGCGACGGGCAGGTGAGCGGCGGTTTCGAGACTGGCCTGGGCGGTGATGTGGCAGTCTTCGGCGCCGCAGAGCACCAGGCAGGGAACGGCGATCGCCCCCAGGTCGGGCAACCGATTGTAGCGGCGACCCAGGGCGCTGTTGAGGGCGCGATTGGCCTGGGGTGAGGTGCCCAGGTAGGCCGCGAAGCCTTCTTTGGCCAGGCGGTGGTAAGCCTGGGGCGTGTGCTGCCGCAGCAGGTATCGGTAGAGCGATCGCTTGCCTAGGCCATCTATTACCCAGGGATGAGCGGGGATCGCAACGTTAAGCAATGAGGCCAGTCCGGTATTGACGAGTTCTGGCCAGGCGACAGGCGGATGAGCCCCCACCGGCCGGGCCGCAGTCGCAATTAATATTAGTCCGGCAACGCGATCGGGGTGGCGCAGGGCAAGCTCGATCGCCAGAATGCCGCCAAGCGACCAGCCGAGCACCAGGCAGCGCTCTATTCCCTGAGCATCGAGCAGTTCGACCAGGTCGGTGAGGCTATCTTCCAGCTCAAAGGGCAGTGGCGTCCGGCTGCGGCCGTAGCCGCGTAGATCGGGGGCCAGGGTTCGGTAGCGATCGCTCAAACTTTCGGTAAACACCGACATCGTTTTGGCCGATCCAGGGTGGCCATGCAAGCACAAAATGGGAAAGCCAGTCCCTCGAATTTCGCAGTGAAGTCGCATGGTGTAGCAGATTTTGAACCCTGTTTGGCCGCCTAAATTTAGCTTTGACTGAGCTTATACTCCCGGCTCCCGGCTTTATTCTAAGGATTTGGCGATGGGGCTGCTGGTCACCCGCTAAAACGTCGGCAGATTTCCCCTTAAGCGCCTCAGCGAAACCCGTTAGCTAACAGTTTTTGCTGATCCCAAACTCGTTGTTTAGCCAAGGCTGACGGTAGGAGATCAAGCAATGGCTCAAATCAACCACCCCTGGTAGTCTGGCAGGCTTAGAAACCGAGATTCCCGCCGGGCGCATACGCCTAGTCGAGACTCCCCATAGCGTCAGCCATGCCCGGAGGGCTATACGCTCAGCAATGCACCGCGCTAAGGACTATGCATCAGAGTCATGATCCCAAGTTTAATGGTTGAAGACCACTAGCCCCTCCTTGCCAAGAGAAAGCGAGCGTATTTCGCCAGGGTTAAACCCAAATCTCAAAGCTGATCCCAACCTCGTGCTGGCTCAGTTTAAGGGAAGGGCAGGATTTAGTTCACCGGCAGCGGGTTCAGCGGCAGCGGGTTCAGCGGCAGCGGGTTCAGCGGCAGCCTCATTCTCCTCCAGGCAGGCAGCGGTAGGCTCAGCTTTGTTCAACCCTTCCCCCCGCGCTAGGGCAGCATCAGCGGAGCCAGCGCGAACCAGCGTAGATAGCTGCTCACTCCCCGCAGGATCAGCCCCTGTCTGGGTCTCGGGGTCAAGGGAGAGCCCGCTTGCCTGAAGCCCGCTCGTATGAAGACAGTAGGCCGCAGGCAGGTCCTTGGGGTTGGCGGCAGGCTGAGGACTGGGGCTTAGAGACCCCGGCTGGCCCTGGCCCTGATGGACCGAAAATGCCGAACCAGGTGTTTGGGCCTCTAAAATTTGGGCGTCAGAAGCCCCAGCTTCTGGGGTTTGGGTCGCTGACGGCTGCGCCTCTAGCGCCTCGGATACCGCCGCTTCAGGCACGGTCAAGGCAGCAGGCGGGGTTGCAGCGGCTGAGCGCTGAGGGCTGAGGCGCGGCGTGCCCTGATTGAGGGACAGGCTTTCGGGAGGAGCGGTGGTCGGGGACCAGCTTCGGGGGGTCGTCGCGGCCGCGGGGCGGGCGGCGGGTCCCCGACTGTGATGGGTGAGAGATGCGGGGGCCGACGCCTCCGGTTGGGGCGTTAGCGTCAGGGCAAGCGTGGCACTCGACTGATGGGTGGTCGATGAATCGGAATCGGCGCTTTCTGGGGCAGAGTTAACCTCAGCAGCAGCGGTGGCCAGAGGGGCTGCTTCGGGGGCAGCCGCTTCAGCTTGGGCG
>PYER01000522.1 GCA_003017855.1 filamentous cyanobacterium CCT1 | reverse complement strand
ATAATTCCGTGGCTAATTCTCCGTCTTCCGTAGCTGAAGCCAATCCCCAGGGGACTGTACAGATTGCCCCCGTGCATCCTGAACAGGAGGCCCCGATTCAGGCGATTCGTCAGCTATTAGAAAATCACGCTGGTGAGCGGCAGATTATCCTGCTGCAGGATTTTCCTGATCCAGATGCCCTTTCATCTGCATGGGCTTACTCGTTAATTGCTCGGGCCCACGATATTGATTGCGATATTTACTACGCAGGCACTCTTAGCCACCAAGAGAATATTGCCCTGGTGCGTTTGACTGGATTACCGGCTCGACGCTGGGCCGTCACCTCCGGAGATGGCCCGGATCTGTCTCAGTATCAAGGCGTGGTACTAATTGATAACCAGGGAACCACCTCCCATCTTTTTCCTCAGGTCAAGGCAGCCGGACTGCCCCTGGTGCTGGTCATCGATCACCATTCCCCTCAAACCAAGCTAGATGCGGAATTTGTTGATCTGCGGCCGCATATCCGGGCCACAGCGACCATTCTGACCCAGTATCTTCAGTGCGGGATGCTAACCCTTGATCGCAGCAATAGTAAACATGTCAAATGTGCAACGGCGCTGATTCATGGGCTTCGCTCAGATACGAATCAGCTGATGCACGCCTCTGAGGCTGACTTTTTGGCCGGAGCCTATCTCAGCCGCTACTACGACAGCCAGCTGTTGAGCGCAGTGCTTCAGGCTTCCCGTTCTAAACGGGTGATGGATGTCATCGAGCGATCGCTGCGCAACCGCAAGATTCAAAATAGCGTTTCCATCGCCGGGGTTGGCTACCTGCGCTACGAAGATCGCGACGCCATTCCCCAAGCAGCCGATTTCCTCATTACCGAAGAAAACGTCCATACCGCCGTCGTCTTTGGCATCGTCCACGATGAAGATGAAGAGCGCGAAGTGGTAATCGGCTCTCTGCGCACCAGCAAAATCACCCTCGATCCGGATGAGTTTCTCAAAGAAGCCTTTGGCCACGATAGCGAAGGCCGCTTCTTCGGCGGAGGACGATCCATGGCAGGCGGCTTTGAAATCCCGATCGGCTTTCTATCCGGCTTTTATGAAAACGGCGACTATAACCGCCTGAAATGGGATGTTTTTGACACCCAGATTAAGCAAAAGCTGCTGCGGTTGGTCAATCCCGAAGATGGTGTAATCAGCACCGACTGATGCAGATCGACCATGTCGGTCGGCCTAGAGATTCGGGTGTCTGTGTCCCACGCTTCTGAATTGGTGAAGATTCACGCGATAATTAGTCTACGTTTTTGCTGAGGTCGCTGTTCCAAGCGGCTTTGGCACCACGCGACGGGTTCGTTATCCCCGTTGGGAACTCAGTCTACCCATGGGAGCAAATCAATCATGACCGTTTGTGAGTATAGGCCCGGTCTGGAAGGTATTCCCGCCACCCAGTCGAGCATCAGCTACGTTGATGGGCAACAAGGGGTGCTGGAATATCGAGGCATCGGCATTGAGCAGCTGGCAGAAAAAAGCACCTTTTTAGAAACCGCCTATCTGCTGATTTGGGGTGGCCTGCCGACGCCCCAGGAACTGGAGGGGTTCGAATACGAAATCCGCTACCATCGCCGTTTGAAGTACCGCATTCGGGACATGATGAAATGTTTCCCGGAGAGTGGTCATCCGATGGATGCTCTCCAGGCCTGTGCGGCAGCACTGGGTCTGTTTTACTCTAAGCGGGCGCTGGATGATCCGGCTTACATCCAGGATGCAGTGGTTCGGCTACTGGCCAAAATTCCGACCATGGTGGCCGCTTTCCAGCTAATGCGCAAAGGCAACGATCCGGTTCAGCCCCGAGACGACCTTAGCTATGCAGCCAACTTTCTCTACATGCTCAACGAGCGAGAGCCAGATCCTCTAGCGGCGCGAATTTTCGATATCTGCCTCACCCTTCATGCTGAGCACACCATCAACGCCTCCACCTTCTCGGCCATGGTGACTGCCTCCACCCTCACAGATCCTTACGCCGTGGTTGCGTCAGCAGTGGGAACCCTAGCCGGTCCTCTCCACGGGGGGGCTAACGAAGAGGTGATCTTTATGCTGCAGCAGATCGGCTCCGTGGAAAAGGTGCGCCCCTTCGTGGAAGACTGCGTTGCTCGCAAATCCAGAAT
>PYER01000196.1 GCA_003017855.1 filamentous cyanobacterium CCT1 | reverse complement strand
GTCATAGATGCGGCGGTAGAGGGAGGGGGGGTGAGAGGGATGAGGCGATGAGAGGGATAAGGAAGATGGGGAGATGAGGGAATGGGGAAATGGAGTGGCGACCGGAGGCGGCCTGGGGGTTAGTCCTTGGTTGCAGGATAGCCCACGGACTGTATCCCTGAGGAGGGGGGCTTGAGAAGGGGGCTAAATCGCGAAGTCTTTGCCGAGGTAGTGCTCGCGCACCAGGGGATTGCTAGAGAGGTCGTCGGCACTGCCGGAGGCCAAGATTTGCCCGTCGCTCATGATGTAGGCGCGATCGATAATGCGAAGAGTTTCGCGCACGTTGTGGTCGGTAATGAGAATGCCCATATCGCGATCGCGCAGTTTAGCCACAATTTCCTGAATCTCGTTGACGGCGATCGGGTCTACCCCGGCAAAGGGTTCATCTAAAAACAGAAATCTCGGTCCTTCGGGGCCAGAGGCGAGCGAGCGGGCCAGTTCCGTTCGCCGCCGCTCGCCTCCCGACACCTGAATGCCCAGGGTATTGGCTACTTTCTCCAGGCGAAATTCCTTTAGCAGGTCTTGGAGGCGATCGCCGTACTCCTCTGGCGGCACCCGCGTCTGCTGCATGACCAGCAAAATATTGTCAGCCACCGACAGGTTGCGAAAAATGCTGGGCTCCTGGGCCAGGTAGCCAATCCCCAGTCGCGCCCGCTGGTGCATAGGCAGATCGGTAATGTCGATCTGGTCAAGGCAAACCTTGCCCCCGTCGGGCCGCTCCAGCCCGGTGGCCATGTAAAACGTAGTGGTCTTGCCCGCCCCATTTGGCCCCAGCAGGCCGACAATTTCGCCCTGAGCCACTGAAAGGCTGACCCGGTTGACCACCTGGCGCTTGCCGTAGGTCTTTTGAACGTTGTCGAGTACGATTTTCAAGGGCAGCCTGAGCCGATAGGGTTTGATTGAGCTTAGTAAATTGTATCAAAGCTCTTCCCGACTCTAGGTGTAGCCCCAACCACCTTCCTGCAGGGCATTTCTCCTCCATCGCTGACCAACTAACCGCTGAGGATACGTAATTTGTACCCCATCCCTACAAAACTATTTAGGGTTAGAAAGCGGGCCAGAGACTGGGGCAAAAGTCCTGCCTAGCGCTGGGCCTTTTCCACAAAAAGTTGGGCCAGGTGGGCGGCCTCTAGCTCAATGTTGTGCTGCTGCGCGACCTTCGTCATCCCGGCTTTACCCATGGCCTCCAGCTCTGCGGAGGGGGTATCGAGGGCGGCGCGCATGGCCTCAACCAGCGACTCAACCGATCCAGGGACGACCAGCCAGCCGTTGACGCCTGTTTCGACCAGTTCAGGGATGCCGGCGATCGCGGTAGTAATGACCGGGCGGCCCAGAGCCAGGGCCTCCATGATGACGACGGGCAGGCCTTCGGCAAAGCTGGGCAACACCATCGCCTGGGCCTTGAGCAGCTGATCTTTGACTACCTGGCTGGAGGCCCAGCCCGTGATCGAAACGCAGTCCTGCAGACTGTAGCTGGCAATTAAGGCTTCGACCTGCGATCGCATCTCGCCATCGCCCACCAGCGTGACGGTAAATCGATAGCCCGCATCCACCAGCTGCTTGACGGCCTCCAGCAGCAGCAGATGGCCCTTTTGCCCGCTCAGCCGCCCCACACAGACCAGGTGGCGCTGCTCTGGAATGGGCGTAAACGTCCGGGCCAAAAAGTTTTGGTCGAGCCCGCAGTGCACGACGTGAATTTTGGGCCAGTCTGCCAGGGCTGTCCAGCGGTACAGCTGGCTCTTGCCAAAGGAGCTAATGGCGACCACAAAGGCGGCGCGCCTGATTTTTTCGGCCAGTGAAATTGCCCTTACTTTGTCAAACTCCTCTGGCCCATGCACCGTAAAGCTGTAGGGTGGCCCACCTAGGGCATGGCAGAGCATGGCGACGGTCGTTGAGTTGGTGCCAAAGTGGGCGTGCACGTGGTCGATGTTGGCCGCCTTAAACCAGGCCAGCAGCACGCAGGCTTCGGCCAGGTAGGCCAGGTGATACAGCGGCCCCGATTCATCCTTCAGGCCGCACTGAAAGGCCAGGCCAAGGGCAGCCACAAACGCCATGGGGCGCTGCAGCACGACCCGAGCAATGGTGAGCAACAGCTCAGAACGGGGCCGATCTAGCACAATCTGCGTTTTTTCCAGCTCTTGGATGTCGTCGGGGTCCACCAGTTCATCGGCACAGGAGCGAATCGAAAACCTGGCTATTGCCAGCCCCTGGGCTTCGAGGGCAGTAATTTCACGACGAATAAAACTATGACTGACCTTAGGGTACTGATTGACTAAATAGGCAACGTTAGGGGCGGTCTGCGTCGGGGTATTCGCTTGAGTTATTGACATTATCTATATCCTGAGCCGGTATATTTTGACGATTGGAGCCAAAATCGGGATGCGTAAACCCGTAGCCTGCATCGGTTGTTTGCAGACTACGGGCCACCCCTTCATTACATATAGGAGTTAGGCAGCTCAAGCATAGCAAACTCTAATAGTACCAAATGCGATAGGGGTAAATGCCATACTCAAGCTGCAGCAGCAGCCGAGGTTGACGGCAAGGCACGGTGCCTTTGTGCAGACAGTAAGGATCGCCTGCAAAGCCCAGCCCGGCTGGCCCCTTAACGACATGAACGCGATCGCGGCCATAGAGTTCCACTAGGGTATCGTCATCAATGGCGGAACAGCCCTGGCCAAGCCACTGGTGGCTAAACCGGCGGTGACGGTGGGTGCCTTTAATGTAGATGTGGGGGCCTTCACCCTCTCCCACTTCGGTAAGGTAGAAGAAAAATTTAATCGTTTTATAGTCATTGATATCGCAGTGGTAAACCCGCGCCGTGCTGACCTTCTCAGCCAGAGTATGAGGGGTCGAAAACGCCCAGGCCAGTTCGCTGCGCAGATAAATTGCCGAATGGTTAAGGTACTGGCTCGCTACGTCTAGAATGTATGGATCTGTCTTCAGCTTTTGAAAGGCCTCGCAGGTCTCGTGGGTGTTTAAATAGCTGGCCAACAGCATCGGGGCATGTAGCTCTCGCTCAAACTGATCTTTATTTTTGATGTAAAACGGTAAGGCCGGATTGCGGTTGGCGTAGCAAGGCGTTGTTTCGGCAAAGGTAAGCAAATCCTGCAAAGTGCTGTCCTGGAGCAAAAATCCAACGTAGTAACCATGGGTTTGGATGAGTTTAGCTACTCGGCCTGAACTGTCTAAAGAACAAGCCCCTACTGTTGACTGAATGACCGTTGTATCAATGGTCGCAGGAGGTTGGTAGTCGCCGTAATTGGCCACCCACTCCCGCACCGCAATAAAGCGCGCCAACCAGCTCATCACCAAAAAACGCGGGTCACCCCACAGCAGCCGCAAAACCGACCACGCTTTATTCACTACCAGTTTCAGTGAACCAACGATGGAATTCTCTTTTAGCAAAAATGGAGCTCGAAAATAAGTAAGCATGTTGGCCCTTTTAAAAACGCATTATTCAGCAACGCTTTACAGGAACAGGTAGACCTCGTTTTGGGCGCAGGAGAACGCGGCAGATGCCAAAAACATCTGCGAAATCTCAGACCTAGATCTGCAGTAATTACAAACGAGTGAAAAAGGTCACAGGCAAACAGTGCTATGACTGCTTAGCATTGAGCTTGCACCCTAAACTGGCAGACTCAAGCGTCTGAACATTGATAATTCTTATGCGCGTGCGCCCTTTATCAGGAGATGACTGCGGAAGAAACCATTCAGTCAGTGAACTATGCGGTAGATTTCAACTTAGCCAGGGAACCACTCAACGCACAGCAGACCTAAATACTCTCTTTTTGCTGCGACGTGTGCTCTGTTCATCAGTATCTAGGCTTGCCCTTGCGATCGCCAGTACACTTAGAATCCTTTTCACAATATTGTTTATTAAAGGCGGCTTAATAAAGCCCAGATAAAACAAAATCTATCTTTAGGAAGATGCAGACTCATGCGAAACCTACCTCAGTAACTATAGAAGCCTAACACTGTGGTAATTAGGGTCAAGTGGCCCAGACCCCTCACCCACACACAATGCGCTGTGCCGAGACCAGTGCAGCGGAAGCGGGCTAATCAGTCCTGATATAGCAGTGGCCAGTTCGCTCAGGACACCGGTTAACCGCCATCGGCGAAAACTCAGGCGGCGAACTGGCGTATAGCCATCGCTTCAGAAACTCTGCAATGGCCTAACCGCCCTAGCGATGGCTATGCCTGACACCGATTGCCCTTAGCAAGGCTTGCCTTTAATCAGCCAACACCAGTACGGCGTCAAGACTGAAAATTAACGTCAGTTCGGGGTAAGACTCTCACGGGTGACGTAGCGTGGTTCAAACGCAGTGCGACCTAAGGGAATTAGCAAACTTCACTCATAGGCCCGTGGGTCTCGTCCTTTGACCCACGCTACAGCAGCTGACTTTGTACTTATGACTGGCTTTGTACTTAATCGATATGAACACCGCTATATTTTGAATTTTGAACTCCGCGCAGCGTTACTAGTTTTCCAGCGGAGTCGAAGGTTGAGGCTCTGGTTCAATTGGGCTGACGTCCAGCACCGTGGGTGGACGAGGTGTCGGCGGACGAGTCGCTGGCGCTTCCCCCTGAACCGAACTGGGCGCTGACTCGGGCAGTACGTACACAGCCTCAACCTGGTCGTTGGGGCGCGGGGTGGCCACAAAGCGATCTTCTTCGATTAAATAGGTAACAACTTCGGCCCGCAGCGTGTTTCCTCGCTGGGTGACCACAACACCACCGCTGAGCACGATGCGCTGCTCGTTGCTGAAATAGTCGGCCTGAGCTGAGGTGGCCTGAATGCTGCGGCTGGGATAGTCAATCTGCACGTTGCCGCGAGCGGTAATGATGCCTGTAGCCGCGTTAGCCTCTTGAATATCCGATCGCAACGTAATGGCGCCGCCGTCCTGAGCCTGGGCCGGTGCACTTCCCAACGGAAGCAGGCTAGCGCTACTGAGGGCAACTAGTCCCCCTGCTGCTGCCGTCGTCATCCAACCCCAGCGCAACCCATCCGCCATAGCCCAATCCCCAATCCCGTTGTGGTCTAACGCTTCTCTAGTTTTCCAATCTTACTCCATCCCTTCGCTGCTACCCTCGGCCCTGACCCACTGATCAATTCTGTCCACCCTGCCGCCTCGCTTTCTTAACGCCGCTACTCATTTGGAGCCGCTGCGCGTTGATAAGGTCTGCGAAAGACATACGGGAACTGCACCCCAAGCTATCCTCAAAACACTCCTACCTCCTCATCGCTATGGTTTCTGCTCCACCGACTACGCGCCCGATCCAGTTTGCCAGCGACAACTACTCCGGCATCTGCCCCGAAGCGCTTGACTACCTGCTCAAGGCCAACGCTGGCGACGTACCTGCCTACGGCGACGATGAGTGGACTCAGCGGGCCTCTGACCGCTTTCGATCGCTCTTCGAAACCGACTGCGAGGTCTTTTTTGTCTTCAACGGCACGGCGGCCAACTCGCTGACGCTGGCCTCGCTGTGCCAGTCGTACCACAGCGTGATCTGCCACGAGCTGGCCCATGTGGAAACTGACGAGTGCGGTGCGCCCGAGTTTGCCAGCAACGGCTCGAAGCTGCTGCTGGCTCAGGGCGAAAACGGCAAGCTTGACCCTACCAACGTGGAGCAGCTGATCACCCGGCGCACCGACATTCACTACCCCAAGCCCAAGGTGATTAGCCTCACCCAGGTCACCGAGGTCGGGACCCTCTACACCACCGCGGAGCTAACCGCCTTGAGCGCACTGGCCCGCCGCTACGGGCTAAAGGTGCACATGGATGGAGCCCGCTTTGCCAATGCCCTGGTAGCCTCAGGCAAAACCCCAGCCGAGCTGACCTGGAAGGCGGGCATCGATGTGCTGTGCTGCTGCGGCACCAAAAACGGCATGGGCATTGGCGAGGCGATTCTGTTTTTTGATAAGTCACTGGCCGAAGATTTTGCCTACCGCTGCAAGCAGGCGGGGCAGCTGTGCTCCAAAATGCGGTTTATTTCGGCCCCATGGCTGGGGCTGCTGGAGACCGGGGCCTGGCTGCGCAACGCCGAGCACGCCAACCGTATGGCCGCCTATCTTGAGCAGCAGCTGCAGGGAATTCCTGGGCTGAAAATGCTGTTTCCGCGCCAGGCCAATGGGGTGTTTGTGCACATGCCCCAGCCGCTGATCGATGAGCTGCATCGCCGGGGCTGGAAGTTTTATACCTTCATTGGCAGCGGCGGCGTGCGGCTGATGTGCGCCTGGAATACGACCACCGAGGCTATAGACGAGCTGGTGGCCGACATTCGAGATGCGGTTTAGGGGCGCGATCGCTGCCTGTGCTACACCAGCGACCCAGGGAATAGTGCCAATATCTGGCATTACCCCGAAGAAAACCGATGCAAATTAACGCCTTCGCCGCGCTAGAAAAAGGTGCCGCTCTCCAACCCTTTAGCTTTGCCGCGCCACCGCTGAAACCCTTCGACTGCGCCATTAAAGTGCTGGCCTGCGGCATCTGCCACTCTGACCTGCACATGATCCACGACGACTGGGGCCAGTCGCGATACCCGCTGGTGCCGGGTCACGAGGTGATCGGAACGGTGGTTGAGGTGGGCTCCCAGGTCACCCATCTGCAGATGGGCGATCGCGTGGGGGTCGGCTGGCAGCAGGCCGCCTGCATGCACTGCCTGGATTGTTTGAGAGGAGACCACAACCTCTGCGACCAGGCGGAAGGGCTGATCGTCAGCGGCTACGGCGGCTTTGCCGACTATATGGTGGTCGATTCGCGCTTTGCGTTTCAGCTGCCAGTGGAGGTCTCAACGGAAGCTGCCGGGCCAATTCTCTGCGGTGGGGTCACCGTTTACAGCGGGTTACGCAATGCGGGCATGACCTCCGGCCAGGAGATCGGCGTGATCGGCATCGGCGGGCTGGGCCATTTAGCAGTGCAGTTTGCCAGCCGCCTGGGCAACCGGGTGACTGTATTTACCACCTCCGCTGACAAAGCCGACTTTGCCACCCAGCTGGGTGCCCATGAGGCCATTCTGGTGCCGCCTGGGGGATCGCCGCCCCTGCCTACTAACAAGCTGAATATCATCATCAATACGGCTAACCAGACCCTCGACTGGCTGGGCTACGTGAACTATCTCGACTCCAACGGCACCTTCGTGTTTGTGGGCATTCCTAACGAGCCGCTGACCATTCCAATAACGCCGCTGACCTCCAAACAGCGCCGCATCATGGGGTCTGAGATTGGCAGCCCCGCCACAATTGTAGAAATGCTCCAGATCGTGGAGAAGTTTGGCATTCAGCCCCTGGTTGAAATGTTTCCGCTAGAGCAGGTGAACGAGGTACTGCAGCAGGTGAAGGATAATAAAGTGCGCTATCGGGCGGTGCTAGCGATGTGACCCTATAGCGATCGCTCCTGCAAGCGCTGGTTGGCGGCGGCTAAGTCAAAGTATTCGGGGTCGAAGTCGTAGCCAACTTTTTGCCAGAGGGCATCGACTTCGTCGGGGTCGCCGCCATCGCTGAGGCGATCGAGTAGGTCGACATAGTCCCACACGCCCTGACAAAATTCGGGCGGGCACTGGTATTCGCCAGCGGTGCAGCGGGGTAGAGAATCTTGAGCAGCGTCAATCGATTCGAGAGTAACTCTGTGCAGCCAGCCCTGGGCCGGGGCATAGGTATAGATCAGGCTGTCGCCCGGTTCGCTGAGCAGAGTGGAGAGCGTTCTTTCTTCCCCACTCTTTAAACTCTGCCCCTGCCCTTTGAAAACGTAGTCGGCCTCCCCCGACCACCCCATCGCGGCCGCCAGTACCTGGTGCAGCGCCTCCAAAGAAGCATCACCTTGGAGGTAAACTCGCCGCCAGATTGGCGGGTCGCTGTCGAGCAGTTCAACATGCAGGTAAAAGGCTTCAACGGTGGAGTGAGTCGTCATCGTAAGGGTTCTGTGGGGTGATTGGTTAAAGCTGAGTTTCGGGGTTGCCTGACCTGACAACTGTGGGGTGAGATGAAGGTGCGTGGCGAGTGGAGACTAAAAGTAGGAAAAAAGCAACGCATCGCCCCAGAATCATTCCCCCGCTCCAGCGTCAACTCGGTAATTTGCGCTCGGCCAGATTTCGTTGATCTCATCGGCCTGGTGCTGGGCAGCAAAGCGCTCCCAGGTGATGCCGTTGACATCTTTATCCATTGAGAATGACTCGGCCTCGTCATCTTCCCAGCCCAGGTGGCGCAGCTGCCCCGGCGGCACTCCGGCGGCCTGACGAATCGAAAGGTTGAGATGGTCGGTACGCCAAAGGGCATAAATTCCCTCGATCACCAGGTCGGGGCGGCAGCCCAAACGAGCCGAATAATCGGCCACAGAGGCGGCAATATCTTCAGTAGACAGAGCGATATGGAGCTTCTTCGCCACGGCATTTTCCAAATGTCAGCACCGCCAAACCTGTAAACTAGAACCTTATCACGACGCTTTCTACACCCATCCATGACCCACGCTACTGATACTCACACCCTGGCCCGCTGGATGGCGGCAGACTTTAGCAATCAGCAGCAGGCCTTCGACAATCCGCCTCTGTTTGCCCACATTCGCGTCTGCATGCGCCCCCTGCCCACCGCTACCCTCGACGGTCTGGGCTTTTACATTGAGCAGGCCTACGACTTTCAGCTCAATCAGCCCTACCGCGCTCGCGGCATGAAGCTCAGCGCCCAGGGCGACCACATTTTAATTGAGAACTACATGGTCAAGGATGGTGAAGCGTTCTACGGAGCGTCCCGCGATCGCGATCGGCTAGCCAAGCTCACCGCCGACCACTTTGAAAAAACCCCCGGCTGCAACATGATCGTCCACTGGACGGGCACCAAATTCAAAGGAGCGGTGGAACCGGGCAACGCCTGTATGGTGACCCGCAATGGCAAGCTCACCTATTTAGATAGCGAGTTTGAAATCGACGCTGACCAGTTCATTAGCTGGGATCGAGGCCGCGATCCGGAGACTAACGAGCACCTGTGGGGATCGCTGGCGGGACCGTTTATGTTTAAGCGCCGGGCCAGCTTTGCTGATGAAGTGGGTAGGTGATGGGCGATCGCAAATCACCTTGACCCGCTGTGCTTCACGATAGGAGGTTCTGTGAGCTGAGAGCCTCAGCCACTTCGTAGGGTGGCGCGCTGGGGACAGCGTTTTCTGGTAGCTGGGATTTAAGCAAAACGTCTTCCCTGGCTTGCCGATAAGCGTCGGGATAGATATCGGTCAGTATTGCTCTCAGGCTGGGGCTATCGTCTAAGACGAGTTGAATTTGCCGCCGCTGCTCGACGATGGTGTTCCGCCAGCCCCGTTCATCGCTGGCCCGTTCAGTCGTCCAGTACTGTAACTTCAGCAAATGTTCTAGCAGCACAATGAGGCGGCTTTTGAGTTCCCGTCGCTCACTGCGCCCCATGCTCTCGATTTCTTCAATGACGTTATCCCAGTCCACCTGGTCAAAGGCTTTGGCTTTGAGTGCCCCAGCGGTCTGCTGTACCCACTGGTAAAAGTCGCTCTCATACAGGCTGGGCTGGTCGTGGACACCATCGGGTTTGTCAATCTGGTCTAGGGACAAGTGTTCCATGGGCCTACTTTCTGCGAACCTGACTTACGGCAACCCCAGCACCTAACCAATCAAATTATGGCAGGTCTCTGCTTGGGCAGGCTCTGCAAACGGATTCAACTCCTCCCTTATTTCCTCATCTCCCCCACCCTCCTCACCTCCATCACGCCCACTTGCCTCCCTGCCGCCACTGATCGCTATGATGGGGAACATCGCAGCAGTGCAGCAGTAGGAGCCAGGGACGGTGGAGTCCAAATACAACCCCGCAGAGATCGAGAAAAAGTGGCAGCAGGTTTGGGCCGAGCAGGGGCTCGATCGCGCTGTGGAGAACCCCGATCAGCCGAAGTTCTACGCGCTGTCGATGTTTCCGTACCCGTCGGGGAATCTGCACATGGGCCACGTGCGCAACTACACCATTACCGACGTGGTGGCGCGGGTGCGGCGAATGCAGGGCTACCGGGTGCTGCACCCGATGGGCTGGGATGCCTTTGGCTTGCCGGCAGAAAATGCGGCGATCGATCGCGGCGTTCACCCGGCCCAGTGGACGTATCAAAATATTGACCAGATGAGGGCACAGCTGCAAGAGCTGGGCCTCTCCTACGACTGGGAGCGCGAGGTGGCCACCTGTGCCCCCGACTACTACCACTGGACCCAGTGGATTTTCATTCAAATGCTGACGATGGGGCTGGCCTACCAGAAAGAGGCGGCGGTCAACTGGGACCCCATCGACCAGACGGTGCTGGCCAACGAGCAGGTGGATAGCGAGGGCAAATCCTGGCGATCGGGGGCGATCGTCGAGAAGAAGCTGCTGCGCCAGTGGTTCCTCAAGATCACTGACTACGCTGAGGAATTGCTGCAAGACCTGGATAAGCTGCCCGGCTGGCCTGAGCGGGTGCGCACCATGCAAGCCAACTGGATTGGTAAGTCGACTGGTGCCCAGGTGGTGTTTAAAACCGAGGCTGGCGATGCACTGCCGGTATTCACCACCCGCCCCGACACCCTCTGGGGGGCGACCTTTATGGTGCTGTCGCCCGAGCATCCTTTAGTAGAAAAACTTACCGCGCCCGATCGCGTGGCTGCCGTAGACGACTACCGTAAATCTGCCGCCGCCAAGAGCGAGATCGATCGCACCGCCGAAGATCGCGAAAAAACGGGGGTGTGGACGGGCAGCTACGCGGTGAACCCGGTCAACAATGCCAAAATTCCGATCTGGATTGCCGACTATGTGCTGATGGGCTACGGCACCGGGGCGATTATGGCGGTACCCGCCCACGACCAGCGCGACTTTGAGTTTGCCCGCAAGTTTGATCTGCCGGTCAAAGTCGTGGTGCAGCCGGTCGGGGAATCCCTTGATGGCGATACCATGACTGCCGCCTGGGCCGGGGAAGGGGTGATGGTAAACTCTGGCCCGCTCAACGATATTCCCGCAGGCAAAGGCGAAGCCGAAAGCGTGCCCGCCGCTATTCACTGGCTCGAAGCTAACGAAAAAGGCCAGGGCGAGTCGAACTACCGCCTGCGCGACTGGCTGATTTCGCGCCAGCGCTACTGGGGGGTGCCGATTCCGGTGGTGCACTGCCCCGAGTGCGGCATTGTGCCCGTGCCCGACGAGCAGCTGCCGGTGACCCTGCCCGAGGATGTAGAGTTTTCAGGTCGCGGTGCGTCGCCCCTGGCGCAGCTAGAGGATTGGGTGAATGTGTCCTGCCCGGCTTGTAACCGCCCCGCCCGGCGCGAGACCGATACTATGGACACTTTTATCGACTCGTCGTGGTACTTCTTGCGCTACACCGACGCCAAGAATCCTGAGTCGGCCTTCGAGACTGCTAAGGCCAACGGCTGGATGCCCGTCGATCAGTACGTGGGCGGCATCGAGCACGCCATTCTGCACCTGCTGTACTCGCGGTTTATTACCAAGGTGTTGCGCGATCGCGGCCTGCTTTCCTGCGATGAGCCCTTTGAGCGGCTGCTGACCCAGGGCATGGTGCAAAACACCACCTACAAAAACCCCAAGACGGGCAAGTATGTGGCTCCGGCAGATGTGGCCGACCCAGCCAACCCGGTGGACCCTGCCACGGGCGATGCCCTAGAGGTGTTCTACGAAAAAATGTCGAAGTCGAAGTACAACGGCGTGGACCCCAAAGCCGTGCTGGCCAAGTATGGGGCCGACACCGCTCGCATGTTCATTCTCTTCAAAGCGCCACCCGAGAAGGATCTTGAATGGGATGACGCGGATGTTGAAGGCCAGTTTCGCTTTTTGAACCGCGTTTGGCGGCTGGTGACTGAATACATCGCCCAAAACCCCGCCAGGGCAAATAACCATTTGCCCCTACCAGAGACCCTATCCAAAGACGAGAAAACCCTGCGCCGCGCCATCCACACCGCCATTCAGGCGATCACCGAAGACATCGACGGTGACTACCAGTTCAACACCGCCGTCTCCGAGCTGATGAAGCTCAGCAACGCCCTGACCGACTCCCCCGCGAAAGCCTCCCCGGTCTACAGCGAAGGCATTCGCGCCCTGGTGCAGCTGTTGGCCCCCTTTGCCCCCCACCTGGCCGACGAACTTTGGCACCAGCTGGGGCACACCGACTCAGTTCACCGCGCCCCCTGGCCTGTGTTTGACCCCAAGGCTCTGGTGGTGGATGAAATTACCCTGGTGATTCAGATTATGGGCAAAACGCGCGGCACCCTGGAGGTTCCCGCCGACTCCGACAAAGCTGCGCTCGAAAAGTACGCCCGTGAGTCCGAAGCGGCCCAGCGCTACCTGACCGGCAAGGAGATCAAAAAGGTGATTGTGGTGCCGGGCAAGCTGGTTAACTTTGTAG
>PYER01000521.1 GCA_003017855.1 filamentous cyanobacterium CCT1 | reverse complement strand
CAATAAAACCCCCTGTGGCATAGCTACCTGTTGCACTCTGCAAATTCCGCAAATTCAAAACACCGTTTTCACTTTGGGCTTAGCTTTTCCTGTCGCCAAGTCTGCTAGCAAAGCCGCGATCATCGGGAGGTGATTACTTATATCTGATACTCTCTAAGGCTTATCGCATAAGGGTTTGAGAATGGTCGCCAGAATTGGATACTGTTCAGCCGCTGCCTGTCCGTAACTGACAACTTGATTTAATCTGATTCTCCTGACCAGTCAAGCAAAGTAGGCCAGAATTAGTCCAGATTTGCTGATTACTTGTAGTGGCTCGCAAACAAGGCGATTTTGAGCTCAGATTAATTAAGTGCGAATAAGAGGACGCCTCCGCGTCGATAGTCCGGCAGGTTCTAGGAAGAGGCTGATCTGCTGAATTGAGAGCGCTGCGCTGAGAGGATACGTCAACGCCTCTATAGCAGCGCTCCCACGATTCAAGACGCGATCGCAAGTGCCCGCCCGCCTACGGCAGGCTATCAGCGAACCAGGGCCGGTTCCGCTTCGCTGCACCTGCCCGTCAACCCGTTAGAGTGGCCATTGAGAGATCGCGGCTCCCCCCCATCAGCTGATGGCTTCGCCTTTTGTTGCGTTGCCGCTGCGCGTGCCGCCCGCCGCCATGAAAGGCTACAGCAGCGCTCCGCTTGCGGCGGGTGGGGGCGTCGCTGCTCTCTCGCTACCAGGGCAGCAGGTTGCCCGCTGAACGCTACTATCTCGTCAGCCTTGATGGGGGTGTGGAACGCTTTGCCCAAGCTACCCGCAGCCATTGGGGCATTGAGAACCAGTTGCACTGGTGTTTAGATGTTGCCTTTGGTGAAGACCAATCCCGCATTCGGTCAGGACATGATCCCGAAAACATGACTTTGATGCGCAAAATCGCTCTCAATCTGTTGGCCAAGGAATCTTCTGTCAAAGTCGGCAAAAAGGCTAAGCGCCTCAAGGCCGGATGGGACAATGATTACCTACTCAAAGTCCTGATTGCTTAAGTATGCGATTGCCCTGATTATTGAGGAGCTAGATGAGGGGAAACTCTCACGTCTGGTTCTGAAGACGAGCCGTTGAGGCGACTCAGCGGCTTAGTTTAACATTCACTTATGTGCCAGTTGGCCAAAGCCCCGATATCCTCGTCCCCCCAATTCAGCCAATCCCTTCTCCTACGGATGAATAGTTGCGGGCGGCGGGTAACTACTCCGCCTTGCTGTAGTTGCCATCTGAGAAGATAGTCTCATTACCCCCTCCAGGTTTGATAGATCTTCAATGAAGAAGTGGAATCGACTCAGTGAATTCTACCTTCTATCTCTAATAGCCTGGTATGGCAACAGCGACCTTAGAAAGATGTCCTGATGACGGCATACCAGGCTTTCCAGGCCCCAGAACTACGTTTATTTAGGACTCCCTACTTATACTCGTTCCTGTAGAACCAGATTTTGGTGCAGATTACTACAGCTAGTGGGTGATATACAGAGACCTACAGCCAGCTCCCTAGCATTACGAACGCAGCCCAATATAGGGGATGGCGAGTTGCCGGATTAGCTAAAAAGGACACTTGGGCAGCCCGTAGCGCGTTTGCTCGGGTTGCCTGCGGTTTGACCAGTTCTTGGTAAAACTTAGACATCAATTCCGATGTGGTGGCATCGTTAACCGACCAAAGGGAAGCTAGGGTACTACGGGCCCCGGCCTTGATGGCAAAGCCGGCGAGACCAAGAGCCGCTCGCTGGTCTCCGGCAGCTGTTTGGCAGGCACTTAAAACCAATAATTCGATCGCCTGCTGTGGGCTACTGATGTTATCTTGCAATAGCTGACTCAGTTCATCCACCTGAATGACGTCGTCCCAAGCCAGCAAAAACGTGTTTGCCAGGTTTGAGCTGAATTGTCCGTGGGTAGCGATGTGTATAACCGGGAACCAAGCATTTTCAACCTGAGATCTGAACGCTGGCTTGGTGAAGGATGCGTCCACCAAGGACGAACCCTTAGGTAAGATGCTGCGGATCTGGGCAATTTCGTCTTCAACATAGCTCAGAGGAGAAAAGCCTTGACGGCCTTCGGTCAAGCCAGCGGTCAGAATATTGAGCGGTTGCTGATTGAGCGGTTGGGGGCTAATCAGCTGTAGCCCTGGAC
>PYER01000520.1 GCA_003017855.1 filamentous cyanobacterium CCT1 | reverse complement strand
AGATGTGTATAAGAGACAGGGTTTAATGTCCCCCGAACGGGCCGTTCGAACGTAGACAGATAAGGCAGAGGCCCCTGTAGAAGTGGAAATGTTGTCGGTTGTCACTTTCATTAATGGTCGTTTTCCCCTGCCCGTCGCTCCACAGTCTCGACTCCCAGGCAGATAGTAGACTTAGAATACCTGATCCAACGAGCTTCCAGAGCATATCCAATGGGTAGCCATCCCTAGACCAAATTGGGCATCCTATTGCTAGTGTGATCTTCAGGCCGCGCCTTGATTTAGGAATAAAGTTAACCAAACCAGCATGGTAAAGATCTCGATGAAGGGGCTACCGTGCACCAGTGCCAGACAGTGTCAGGCAGCTATACTCGAGCTGATATCAGCAAGATAGACCAGAGGCAGACCATAGCAGTTACACCAATCTTGCTAGTTCCTTAAACCGATATCGCTCTTTTAACCTCACTGATTGCTCAATGCATGAGTACGTCTCCAACTCGCCACTCTAATCGGGGGAATAAGCCCAAGCTGCTGGTTGTCGATGACGAACCAGACAACTTGGATCTTCTATACCGTACGTTCTACCGTCAGTTTCAGGTGCTGCGAGCAGAGCGTGGGCGTCATGCCCTGGAGATACTGGCGCAGCAACCCGATATAGCAATAATTATTTCTGACCAGCGGATGCCGGAGATGGCTGGGACTGAATTTCTCGGTCAGGCAGCCCAGCAGTATCCGGACGTCATGCGGATTATCTTGACGGGCTATACCGACAGTGAAGATTTAGTTGAGGCCATTAACCAGGGCCAGGTCTTTAAGTATGTGACTAAGCCCTGGGACGAAGACGATCTCCGGGAAACTGTTCAGCAGGCCCTAGACGCCCACAACCTGATCAAAACGCGCACCGCTGACTTAAACCGGGTGCTTCGTCAGGAAACTTTACTCAATACCATCACCCATCGAATTCGCAGCGCCCAAACCCCTCAGGATATGCTGCAAACCATTGTGGATGTTGTCGGTCGCAGCCTAGAGGTGAGCTACTGTTCAATCAGGCCCTACTGTGCCCAGCCATCAGAGGAGTCTTGCTTTACATATCGGGCCGATGCCGTTCAGGCCTTGGCTACAGAGAATTCGTCCATAATTGCCCAGACCCTCTGGCCTACGGATAGGGTTTTGGTCTTAGAGTCAGTGCTTGAGGCATCAGGTAATCAGATCCCAGATGCCCAGGAGCGGCTGTCGGCGTTTGCAGCCTTGGGCATCCAATCGAGCGTATTGGTTCCCCTAATCTCTCGAAAAGACCTAGTTGCAGTAATGGCTCTCCACCGCTGCCAGTTAGAAAGGCCTTGGGCGGCGGACGACCTGCAGCTTTTGATAACCCTAGCGGATCAGGCAGCCCTGGCCCTGGCCCAGGCCTACACCTATGAGCAAGTGCAGGCGCTAGCTCGCCGAGAAGCCTTGATCAACACCATTACTAGCGCCATTCGCTCTAGCCTCAATCCTCGCAAGACATTCGCTGCTATTACCGGACAGCTGGGACAGGCGCTACAGGTGGATGGATGTGCGCTATCCCTTTGGACGGAGCAGGATGATTATGTGTGCTGCGTGGGACTCTACGACGCTCAAGTGCAAGTAGAGAATCTGGCGGAGACTTCAGAAGAGCAAGAGGTTACCCAACTGCCAAAATCTCAGGTGCCGATCGCTGAGAACCCGGTGCTGCAAAAGCTGATCGCGACTCGAGAGCCAGTAGTGCTGAATAGCCTCGACGATCGAACTCTATCCACCCAGTCGGATTTATCGCTGCAAAATCCAGCTAGGGCACTGCTGGTTGCTCCCCTCATGGCCGACGGTAAAATCATTGGCAGCATCTCCCTCAGGCAGGTCCATCAGGCCCGGATTTGGCAACCAGAGGAGATCGAGCTCGTCAAAGTAGTGGCATCTCAGGCTGCGATTGCGGTACAGCAGGCCAGGCTATTCCAAGCAACCAAAGCAAACGAGCAAAGAATAGCCGAGCTAAACCAGTATTTAACGGAGTCGGTGCTAAAGCGGTTTTTGCCAGAATCTCTAGTCACAAAAGCCGCTCAGGGTGATTTACGGCTGGACTTGCAGCCAGAACCGCG
>PYER01000195.1 GCA_003017855.1 filamentous cyanobacterium CCT1 | reverse complement strand
CATCTACAAAACCCTTGATCCGGTAGATTTCGTGGGCAGCGGCCAGCTGTTTTAGACGTTTTACCAATGCCTTGGGTTCAAAGCCCTGGTTGAGCACAACCGGGATAGCCACAATATCATCGTCGTGGTCGTGGTCGTGCTCATAGTCGTGGTGGCTGGGGCGATTGTCGAGGTTGTCTTCGACGGCGGCGTTGAAGCCCAGCAGCAGGTCGGGGCTGATGGGGTGGCTGCCCTCGCCCCCGGCTAGGCCGAGTACTTTGACGGGGTGGGGCAGCTGCTGGGTGAGCCAGGTTTCGATGCGGGTGCGATCGCCTTCGCTGACCTTATCTACTTTGGTCAGCAGCACCAGATCGGCACAGTTGAGTTGGTCTTCGAATAGTTCTTCTAGGGGCGTTTCGTGGTCGAGGCTGTCGTCGGCCTGGCGCTGGGCCTCTAGGGCGGGCAGGTCGCCCACCAGGTCACCTGCGGCCAGGGCTTCGCAGTCAACCAGGGTAATCACGCTATCGACAGTGGCGGCGGTGCGAATTTCGGGCCAGCGAAAGGCCTGCACCAGGGGCTTGGGCAGGGCGAGTCCAGAGGTTTCGATCACGATGCAGTCGATCTGGTCGCGGCGGGTCATGAGCTGCTGCATGGTGGGCAAAAACTCCTCCTGCACTGTGCAGCAGAGGCAGCCGTTGGTGAGTTCGAGAATGTTGGTTGCGGCGGGTTCATTGGGCTCATCTTCGTCGCATACCTGGCAGCTGCGCAGCAGGTCGCCATCAATGCCGACTTCGCCAAACTCGTTGACCAGCACGGCAATGCGCCGCCCCTGGGGGTTTTGCAGCAGCTGACGAATCAGGGTGGTTTTGCCCGCCCCGAGAAAGCCGGTAATGATGGTGACTGGAATTTTATGCATAGCCCACCGAAAATTTGCTGCCTCTCAACCTAGCACGGGGGCGGGGGGCAACAGCATTAGCCATCATGCTGTGTGGGGCACCTGGTCATGATGGCGGTCTACAATAACCACAGCGCAATATCCCTGGCCAATGGTACAAACCCCTGCCAAAACCATGACCCTGGCTGAGTTTCTTCAACAGCCGGAGACCAAGCCTGCCCGCGAATACATCGACGGCCACATTATTCAAAAACCCATGCCCCAGGGACAGCACAGCACAATTCAAGGAGAGTTGGTTACCGCCATCAACGCTGTCACCAAGCCAAGCAAGTTAGCCTGGGCTTTTCCTGAACTGCGCTGCACGTTTGGCGGGAGATCTATCATTCCAGATGTGTCTGTGTTCCGCTGGCAGCGGTTGCCCACCAATGACAATGGCACCATTGCCAACACGTTCAGCGCTGCGCCTGACTGGACGATTGAAATTTTGAGCCCTGAGCAGTCGTCAACGCGGGTGGTGAGCAATATTTTGCACTGTCTTAACCACGGGGGGCTGGGGGGCTGGCTGATCGACCCCAATGAGAATCTGGTGCAGGTTTATCTGCCTGACCAGCTACCTTCCTCCCTCGAAGAGGCAGAAAATGAGTTGACGATGAGGGGCCTGGCTCCGGCTCTAGCGCTGACAGTGGGGCAGATATTTGGTTGGCTACGCGTAGGGTAAATGAGTACCACTGAACTCTGGGATGGGCAAACCTGGCAGGTTGTGAAAACTTTGACCTGCGATCGCCCCTACGAAGGCATGAACATTACTGGGACCACAGGCATTTCTGAGGTCCAAAAAGCCAGCCTTAGGGCGTTGGGTGCGATCGACGCGTGAAGGTGCGCGATCGCCTACTCCGCATCGCCCACCTGCTTTTGATCGACTTCGCCAAAAATGGCGCTAGGGTGGCAGTAGTACTTAAACTCCAGCAGGTTGTAGAAGGGATCCTGTAAAAAGAACGTGCGATGCTCCAGCGTGGTGCCCGGGAAGCGGCGCTTTTCGCCTTGGTGAAAGGCTAGCGCTTGCGCCTTGGCGCGGTGCAGCAGGGCTTCCCAGTCGGTTTCAGCCAAAAAAACCAGGCCGAAGTGGCGGGGGTAGATGCCCTTTTGGGGCACCAGGTCTGTGGTGGTGTGGGCTACCAGCTGATGGCCGTACAGGTTGAGAATGAGCGAGTTAGGCGTTTCTCGCCCTGGCTCGCAGCCGAGACCATTTACATAAAAGGTCTTTGTGGTAGGGATGTCGGCCACGGGAAAGGCCAGGTGAAAGAGGACGGCGGCAGAATCCATAAACCTAGGCCACTACTTTGCGATCGACGGCGTTGAGCAGGGCTTTGAGGGCGGTGTCTTCGGCCTGGCTGATCTGCTGGTCGAGCAGGGCAATATGGATCGCTTTGGATAGCACAAAGGCCGCTACCTCTGGCTCTAACTGCTCGACCAAAACCTCCATCGGCATCGGAACCTTGAGGGCGCTTTGAATGCCTCCCAGCATCGCCTCATCCATGCCCATGGTCACCAGATGGGGCCTCAGGCTGGCCCATTCCTCCAGCGGGTCTTGACCACTGGCCTGAAGAATAGAGGCCAGCAGCCGCTGTACTTTGCTCTGCTGAGCCGGGGGCATGGCGGTGTAGGCGAGGGTTTCTGCCTCGACGGTGGTGCTTTTATCCTGGTTGAGGTTGTTGAGAATTTGCTGCCACTCGGCCTGGGTGCACTGCTCGGGTTTGCCCACGCAGAGCGACACCTGAATGCGATCGCCCGCCGTGTGCAGCTGCGTTACCTCCGCGTGAATGCCCAAGTAACCCAACCACTGCGATACCATGCCCACCAGTTTGCCGCTGGCCGACTGGGCCTGAGTGAGCATTTGCACCTGGGTACGCACCAGGGGGCGAACAAGCTGTACAAGCATGGGCGCTGCCTCAGAACTGGGTGATCACAAGCCGCCTTGATCTTACACAACCCGTCAAGCTGGGGTGGTAATGCAGTACGCCGTTAGCTGACAGGGCCGAGGCGATCGAGGGGCCAGAACCGAAACCGAGCCCGGCCAATGATGTTTTGCTGGGGCAGCCCGCCCCACACGTGGGAGTCGTTGCTGTCGTTGCGGTTGTCACCCATGACGAACACCTGCCCGGTCGGTACCGTTACCGGGTCGAGGGTGTAGGCAGGGGGCTCTAGAATGTAGGGCTCCTGCAGGGGTTGCCCATCGACGAGCACCTGCCCCTGCACCACCTCAACCGTTTGACCCGGTTCGCCAATGATGCGTTTGATAAAAGCCTGGCGGGTTTCGTAGCCCAGCCGAGTGAGCTGGGGCGGCGGCGCAAACACCACAATGTCGCCCCGGTGGGGGGGCTGCCAGCGGTAGCTGACTTTGTCCACCAGCAGGCGATCGCCGATATGCAGCGTCGGATCCATTGAGTTAGAGGGAATGTAGCGCGGTTCAGCAATCAGCACCCGCACCGTCAGCGCGATCGCCAGCGCGATCGCCAGCACCCGCAGGTTGCCCCACTGGCCCTGCCACAGCGATCGCCACCGTCCCCCTGGATTATTTTTTGGGGCGTTTTTGGAGACGTCCTTAGGGGCAGCGCGATCGCCCTCGGCAGGGGACGATTTAGCCTGGTCAGTAAGCTTAGGATCCATAGACATACAAACGAAGTGGGCCGGGTGACATAACCCCTACCGCTTTAACCTTACAGGGAATGGCAGGAGAAAGGCAGCTTCATCCCCCGGCACTAAAACCGAAACTCTAGAATCGCCCCCGTATTTTCATCAAATTGCTCGTAGCTGGTAATGGCCCGCAGCGTAATCTGGTCGTTGATACGGTAGCGCACGCTAAAAACAGCGGGGGTGACATTGGTAAACACCTTTTGCACCGACACCGATATACTGGGCGAAAAGTTGTACCCAATCTCGCCGCCAATATCGACAGCACCGTCGGTGTTGCCCGGCGGTGAGGCCGAGAACAGACGCAGGTCAGTGCGCTCCAGCCCCGATCCTAAAAGGTTTTGCAGGTTGTTGAGCAGGGCCGAACCGGCAAAGGCCAGCAGCCCCTGAAAGCCATCGCCCCCGCCCGACACGCTGCCCAGGGTAGACTCCAGGGCGGCTAAAAAGCCACCGCTAATCAGCGCCACAATTTCGCCCTCAGAACGGGGGGGCGTACTCTCTAGCTCGACCCCCTGCAGGTTGACCACCCGGCTGACGCGACCGTTGACATTGGCGCGAATACGGACTGTTTGTATCCCGGCCTGGGTCAGGCCCAACTGGTCGATTCTGGACTCGCTGATTTCGTTGCGGGGGAAGGGGGAGGCGGTGGACAGAGAAGCACCAGCGGCAGCGCTATCTGGAACCGCCGCCGACAGCGTGGCCACCAGGTAGGGGTCAATGGTGTCGTCCAGTTCACTAAACTCGGCGTAGTTTTCGTCCCCGGTTAGCCGAAACTCAGTGGTCAACAGGTTGATGCGGCCCGAGGGCAGGTTGATGCGGCCCACGGGCTTGACGTTGGGGGCGGTACCGATTAGGTCAAGGCTGCCCTCAGCGCGCACATCCACAATGCCGGGAATCGCGAGCCGGACGTTGTCAGCTAGAACCAGCTGAAAATCTTCCAGGATGGGGGGAATGGGGTCAAAAATGCGGGGTTCGCGCGTGGGGTTAAAGGCCGCTGGCGTACCTCCCCCCTCGCCGACCTCAGGTAGCGTAATCACCCCGTTAGAGAGCATGACCTCGCCGTAGACCAGGGGCGGCAGCAGAAATACGCTGCCGTCGACCACGACATTGCCATCCACCCGCCCCCGGTAGGTACCGGCGGGGTTGCGCAGGTCGAGGGCGATGTTGTCGAGGGTGACGCGAAAGGGATTGTCGGCCTCGGCGCCCTCGGCGGACAGAGCGCTGTTGCTGTCAAACAGTCCTGGGGCCAGATCCTGCACCGAGGGCAGCAGCTTGAGGTTGCCCTCAGCCACTACCTTGCCGTTGCTAAAGTCGCCCTGCAGGGTTTGAAAATCGAGCACCAGGCCGCTGGTATAGACCGAGCTAGCCAGGTTGGTGGCGGGGCTTTCGACGACCCGAATGCTGCCCTGGATATTGGTCAGCGGCTCGGGCAGGCTGCGGGCGCTGACGGTGACGCCCTCAAAGTCGGCCTGTCCAGTGACGTTGAGCGTGGTCAGCGCTTCTTGAATGGACTGATTGGTGGGCCAGCGGCCCTGGACCGCCAGGTCAAGATTGCCCGACCCTGACTCCCAAGCGATCGCCTGGGTAAACAGGTTGACCAGGGCAAAGCCATCGTCGCGCATTCTCAGCGTGATGTTGACCGTATCGGTCTCGGGCTGCTGGCTGAGACCGGGCAGGGTCAGCGGTACGCTGGCCACCAGCCGCAGCGGATCCTCAATTTCCTCATCGACCGCCACCCGACTGATCAAGTTGAGGCGGGCGTTTTCGTAGCTGAAGTTGGCGGTGGCCAGGTCGATGGTATTGCGGTTGATGGTGGCTTCGTTGACCGCCAGCTGGCCCCGCACCTGCGGGTTGGCCAGGCTGCCGGTGAGGGTAGCACCCAGGTTCATCAGCCCGTCGAGGTTGTCGGGCAGCCGCAGGGGCTGGCGCAGGGCGTTGAGAGGCACATTGCTGACCTCCAGACGCATGGTGCGATTTTCAGCATCGTCGGGATTGAGGCTAAACTCGCCGTTGAGGGTGGCCAGGGCAACCCCCTGCTGGGTCGTCTCTGAGAAATCTGAAAAGTTTGATCGCACACTAACGGGTTCGAGCCGAATAATGCTGTCCTGGTAGCTGCCCTGGGCCACCACCTCATCAAAGCGGTAGACGGCCCCGTTGCTGCCGTCGGGTTCGCCCCAGACCCAGTTGGCCCCGGCCAGGTCAAAGGTAACGTTGAGGTCGTCGGGAATGGCCCCGCTGGCGGTGACGGTGCCTGAGAAGCTGCCGGTCAGCTCTTCGAGCGGGGGCAATGGCGCAGATTCGGCCTGGGCCGCCAGAATGTCTTGCAGCTCCTGCACTTCGGCAAGGCGGCGCAGCTGATCGAGCAGGCTGGCGGTGCGATCGCCCACCGGATTCACCTCCTCCAAAGTGGCCACCTCCGCCGGAGTGGGGGGACGGTACCAGTCGGGCGGGTTGAGCAGGTTGGGGCGAAAGTCAGACCATTCAAAAATCAGCAGGGTCTGCAACAGCTCTTGAATCTGGCCATTCTCAACCACCAGTTCGCCGTTGATTTGGGGGGTATCGCCCAGGGTATAGGTGCCGCTGGCCAGGTAGCGGCTGAGGCCATCGGCCGACTCTAGGGTGAGCCCCACCAAACCGATTACGTTGTTGGCAAAGGTGATATTGCCCCGCAGGTTACCGTAGCGGGTCACCTCCAGCGGCAGCTCGGGGGCGTTGGGGTCGATGGTGGTCAGGGTAGTTTCTGAGGGCAGCCTGATGTAGCTGATGCTGGGGTCTTGGACATCGAAGCTGGCCCGTAGGGTCGACTGACGCAGGTCGGCGACGATCTCAGCGGAGGTGATCAGACCGTCGAAGGTACCAATGCCGCTGGTGCCCGCCTGGGGCAGCCGCAGGTCGCCAATGGGCAGATTTTCAACGGTGGCATAGAGAATGCCGGTTTGAGTATAGCCTTCAGCCAGGGCATCGCCGCTGCGCACCTCAAAGGTCAGGTCGCGCTCGCCCTCGGCGGTGGCCACATAGACGCGATCGCCGCCACCCGTCAAATCGACCGCCAGCGGACCGCCCTGGGTATAGGCGATCGGCCCGCTCAGGGGGGAGGCAAAGGCCAGATCCCCAGCAGTGAGACCTACCAGAGAGGCGTCGCCCGTCAGCGTCAGGGCTCCGGGCCGCCCCCGCAGCCGCCCGTCAAAGAACGCGTTGCCCGCCAGGGGAATGATCTCGGGCAGCGGCAACGCCGCCAGGCTGTAGCCATCGACATCGAGGTTGAGATCGAGGTTGGCGATCGCGGGCGCACCGGCACCGCTCAGCTGAGGAGTAATCACCCCGCTGGCCTGTAGACCGGCCGTGCTGGCCTGCTGCACCAGAATCGACTGACCGTTCCAGGCCAGATCAGCGGTGAGGGGCTGCCGCACCTGAGCCAGCTGGGGGGCACGACTCGCCGCCGAGGCCAACCCATCCGACAGCACCAGCTGCCCCTCGCCCCGCACGCCGGCCAGGCTGCGGGCATCGGTGCTGCCCCTGAGCTGAAAGCGGCCTTCGGCGGTGCCCTGCAGATCGGAGGCAAAGGCGGCTAGCTGCAGGTTTTGGCCCCGCAGATCGGCTACCCACTGGCCGCCATTGAGGGTGGCGCGGGTGTTCACCGTACCGCCAGCCAGCACCGCCTGGGCCACCCCCTGCCCCTGAATGCCGCTCAGGCCACCTGCCAGGGTGCCAGAAAACTGGGCGACCCCGTTCAGCACGCCGTCTACCCCAGCCCCCAGCTGGTCGAGCTGCACGGCATCGGCCCGAATGGACGATTCCCACTGACGGCTGTTTAGCCCCAGGCTGCCCATGCCGACCAGGGTGCCCCCGGCCACCTGCACAAAGGTATCGGTGAAGCGCAGGGTATTGTCGGCCAGGCGCAGGTCGCCCCGGGCCGGGTAATCCCCCGCCGGAGCCCGCCAGCTGGCGGTACCCGTAAGCTGGCTGAAGGGTCCACTGACCTCACCTTCTAGAAACACCGGCCCCAAAGCCACGGTATCGGGCAGGCCGTAGGGCTGGCCCAGGGCGTTGGCGGGCAGGCGATCGCCCGTGATCGAAAGCGCCAGCTGCCCCGGCTGCCCAAAGCTGTAGCGCCCGCTGCCGGTGAGCGATCCCCCTGCCTGGGGTAGCGCTTGAAAGCTGTCGATCGCCAGGTCGCGGCCCCGCAGGGTGGTGTTGGCCTCGACCGATGCAAAGAGCACCCGGTCAATGGTGACCGGACCCTGGGAAACCAAGTCGGTGCCGATCACGGGCCGCCGCAGCGGCCCAGTCATGGTGACATTGGCTAAAAAGGTGCCTGTCGTCGATACCGGCAGCGCCGCGTCGTATAGCTCAAACAGCTGCTCCGGCCTGAAGGGGTTGACCTGACCGCTTAAGTCGTAGTCTCCGTCGATGTCGAGGGTGCCGCCTGCCCGGGCCGTCAGTTCGCCCAGACTGGCTGTCACCCCTTCAAACTCAATCACCCGGCCCCGAAACCGCACGTCACCCTGCAGGTTTTGCAGGGCCTCTGGTAGGCCACGGGTAATCAGCGACGCGTCCTCGACCCGCGCCGTACCCACCACGGTGGTCGGATCGCCGCCGCCGCTTTCAATATCGACCTGGCCGCTGACCACGCCAGTGGGAAACTGCACGGGCAGCGGATTCTCTAGAAAAGAGTCGAGCAGGGGCAGAATATCAGTCGCTCTGGCCTCCTGCGTGCGAAGGTTGATCTTGGCCTGCAGTCCAGGGCCGGGGACTTCGGTGGCGTCGGCGATCGCGCCAGAGTCCTGGGGCGGGGGCAGCAGAACGACGCCCTTAACCTCAATGCTGCCGCCCTGGATGGAGTTGCCGCTCAGGGCTAAATTCAGCTGTCGGGTTTCTAGAGGAGAATTGGGATCTTCGGGAACGTCAATGAAGGTGTCGCTAAACTGAAGCTGCCCCTGCAGATCGGCGATCGCCACCCGCACAGGCTCGGCGTCCCCCTCAATGTAGGGCACCATGGTGAGCTGGCCGTCTCTGACGTTAATCGTTTCGAGATCGATGGCGATAAAAGGATCGCGATCGGGATCTTGCTCCGGCAAATCGATATCGAGATTAAACCACTCGCCCTCGGCATTTTGCTCCAGGTAAAGCTCTCCCTGCTCCAGGGTGAGGGTGAGCGGTAGCTCTCGCCGCCACAGGTCGAGCAGGCTAAAGCGCAGCTCCACCGCTTCCAGCGCTAGAGAATCTGGATCCGTCGGTGTCGCTGGAATGGTGGATGGCCCCACCCGCACCCCGGTCAGCCCAATCTGCTCGAGCGGCCCCAGCTCGACCGGCCGATTCAAGGTATCAGAAAGCTGTTCAGAAACCCAGGGAATTAGGTTGTTGCGGCTCCACAACCAGCCGCCCAAAACCGTGCTGCCCCCCAGCACCAGCAGCCCAGACCCAACTACCAGGGCCGACGTTAGCCAGGGTTTGCCACCGCCCGGTTTTGGCGCATGAGGAGGCTCTGGCTTTTGAGCAGACTCCGGCTCCTGAGACGACTCCGAATCTTGAGAAGGGCTCATACCCGTTTATGCCACCGCAGAACACCCAACAATAGTAATGAACTCCCGAAACTTCTGCCCATCATCCGCAATGAACTGATGGATTTCTTCTCGTTGGGGCGTTCACGGCTATGTAGCCATTTCTAAAGATATAGACGGCAGCCGGAGTAACTTTGTTCGCGCTGCGATCGCCCGGTAGAGTAAACAAAGTAATGCTGTATGTGAGATAGGGCTATGGTGGTGTACGTGCTGTTGTTCAACGCCCGCACCGATAACGAGGGCATCCACGCCGAAACCATGAACGGGCAGAATCTAATTCTGATGTTTGAGCATGAGGACGATGCCACCCGCTACGCGCTGATGCTTGAGGCCCAAGACTTTCCGGAGGCCACGGTGGAGGGCTTCGAACAAACTGAAATCGAAGAGTTTTGCGAATCGGTCGGCTACGGCTATCGACTGATCCCCGAAGGGACGCTGGCGGTGCCCCCCGAGTACAACCTGGACGAACACCTCTGGGACCCCGATCAGCCCAACCCCGACCTCCAGCCCCAAGATCAGCCCAGCGATCAGCGTAATGAGCGGCCCAGCGATCGGCCTGACGAAGCGGTAGGTGGCATCTCCCAGGCCGAACTCGATCGCATGCGTCAGCAGCTTGAAAAACTGCTCTAGGCTGGCCCCGCTATGACCACTCCCCTCACTACCCTGATTGCCCGCGCCCGCCAGGGAGACGTCCGCGCGATCACCCGGTTGATTACGCGATCGCTAGTCGACCAGGGCGTGGTGGCCCAGGGGCAGTGGCGGGGAACCCAGCTCTACCTCGATCTAGAGTCAGAGGCCGCCATTGACCAGCGCCAGGTGGTGCCTCAAATTCGGCGCGGGCTGCTGCGCCTGGGGCTCACCTGCCCGGTCGATACGGTGTGGGTGACGGCTCGCCGCGTAGGCTGGGCCGAGGCCACCTGGCAAGAAAGCTTTAGCCTTGAGGGGGCATTGTTTTCCCCGGAGGGCGCCTCAGCCAGTGAACCTGGCGACACCTCCCCCAACGCCGCAGCTGCTCCGCTCGATGCGCCGGAGTCAGCATTCCCCGCGCCAGCCCCCACCCTGACCACCGCTGACCGTTTTGACGACCGCTTCGATACCGACCGCCCGTTCCCAGAAGCAGCGCCAGAGACGGCTCCTTCAGACACCACCCTGGTGGCCCTGGCCCACCTCGCTCCGGTGCTGAGTTATCTGGTGCTGGGCAGTCAGTGGCTGGGGGGGTGGCCGCTGCTGTGGGGCGGTTCCTTTTTGCTGCCCTGTCGGGTCGTGGCTCCTTTGGTGCTGCTTTTAGTTAAGGGAACGGGGGCCAGTGCAGCCTCCAACGCGGCCTACGTCCAGCAGCAGGCCAAAGCTGCCCTCAACTTTCAGCTCACGACGTTTATCGCCTGGGTTGTCACCCTGGCGCTGATGTTTGTTTTGGTGGGCTTTTTGCTGGTCGTGCCCCTGGCCCTGTTTGAAATCGTCAGCTGCGTTGTGGCGGCCGTGCGGGCGTCGGAGGGTAAGCCCGTGAACTACGTCGCGATTCGGTTTGTGCGCTAGGTGCGCCAGCGCTATACATTAGCGGGAGTATTGATTGCTCAAGGAATGCCGCCTGTGCCCGCCAGTTCTTCTGTTCATCCGCCCTCAGACCCCGCCGATCGCGGTCATTTGCTTACCGAGCAGGCCAACCCCCGCAGCGCCCAGCTCGACCAGCTCAGCGCCATTGAGCTGGTTGACCTGTTCAACCAAGAAGACCAGCGCACCCTGGAGGCGATCGCCGGAGCACGCGAGCCCCTAGCCGCCGCCATTGACGCGGTGACGACGGCCCTGGGCCAGGGCGGGCGGCTGTTTTATATCGGCGCAGGCACCAGCGGGCGACTGGGAGTGCTAGATGCAGCGGAGTGCCCGCCTACGTTTTGCACGCCCCCGGAGCTGGTGCAGGGCATTATCGCCGGGGGGGCCGGGGCGCTGGTGAAAAGCTCTGAGGGGCTGGAGGATGTGGCAGACGACGGGGCCGCCGCGATCGCCTGCCGCAACCTTCAGCCCCAGGATGTGGTGGTGGGCATTACCGCCGGGGGCACCACGCCCTACGTGCGGGGGGCGATCGCCGCCGCCCATCAGCAAGGCGCAACCACGGTGTTTATCGCCTGTGTGCCTGCCGACCAGGTACCCACCGAGGCCGACATCGACATTCGCCTACCGGTGGGGCCAGAGCTGCTGGCTGGCTCAACCCGGCTCAAAGCTGGGACGGTGACCAAAATGGCCCTCAATATCATCTCCACCGGGGCGATGGTGCGCCTGGGCAAGGTCTACGGCAACCGGATGGTCGATGTGGCGGTCACCAACACCAAGCTGCGCGATCGCGCCCTTCGCATTCTTTGCGACCTCACCGATTTAGACCGCGATGCCGCCACCGACCTGCTCGATCACAGCCACCAACAGGTCAAGCTAGCCCTGATGATGCACCTGGGCGGACTCGATGCCGAGGCGGCGGCCCAGCGGTTGGCCCAGCACGGAGGGCATTTGCGGCGATCGCTGGAAGCGGAGGGATGAGGAGATGAGGCCGTGAGGAAGATGGGAAGCTAGCGAGTGGAGGATAGCTCGGGGGGCTGGGGGTCAGCCTCGTCGATCCAGGCGCGATCGAGGCGAGCCCCCTCCAGCTGGGCTGCCGCTACGGTTGCGCCGCGCAGGTTGGCCCCGGTCAGGTCGGCCCCGCGCAGGTCAGCCCCGCGCAGGTCGGCGCCGCGCAGGTCGGTATAGCTGAGGTTAGCGTTGCGCAGGTCGGCGTTGCGCAATGTGCTGTGGTGCAGCGTAGCCAGGCGCAAATCGCTGCAGCGCAGATCGGCCCCGGACAGATCGATGTAGCTGAGCTCGGCCCGGATCAGCACCGTGCGGGCCAGATCGGCATTCTCTAGATTGGCCCCTCGCAGGTTGGCTCGCCACAGGTTGCAGCCGCTCAGCTTGGCCTCGCTCAGTCTAGCCTGGTGTAGGTTGACCGACACCAGATTAGTCTGGCTCAGGTTGACCCCAGGTAGCTCCAGCCCGGGCATCCAGGCTTCGTGGAAGTCAAGGTGGCTAAAATCGCGCCGCCCCGTGGCGTACAGCTCCAGCACCTGAGCCATGGTTATGGTGACAGACTGACTATTCATAGAACCTTCTTCACCCACCCGACATTACTCCAACCGATTCTGCTAGCTGCTCACAACTCGCCTGTCACTTCCGATGGACAGCGCTCAGTATATTGCTGAATGTTGCGCCTTTGTAAATTAATGTAACAATTCCTCATCCCTGTCGCAAGGGGAGGTGGTGGGTGGATGGGTAGGT
>PYER01000194.1 GCA_003017855.1 filamentous cyanobacterium CCT1 | reverse complement strand
AGATGTGTATAAGAGACAGTCTCAAAATGGCTTATCTCGACCTGACCTGCAGATCTGGGCAGGCTGCCGAAGCGGTCAGTGCCCTGCGGCGAGAAATAGAGCTGTATACCGTGCTGACCCTGGTGCGGCACCTTCACATCAGCACCCGCATTCCCAGCCGCCGCCCCTATACCGAGAGGCTGCTAGGGCTGTGCGAAACCCGCCTGGGTGAAACTTAAAGCGGAGCTGGGTCTGGGGCTCAGGCTGAATAGTTGGCGCGGTTGCGCCAGGACAAGGAACTTTTGGGGCCAAAACCCTTCACAATTCTAGATATCTCTTTTTTGTCTGGCTTAGCGCGACATGTTCGCCGCGCCCTGCCAGCCCCATCGTTCCTGCTGCTATTCCCTTGGCACGTTTTGCTTTGTCCAAGTTCACTCTGCCCCTGCCGCCGCTGAACGGTTGGCGGCAGATGCTGGGCGAGGCTCGCAGCCGAATTTTGATTTGGTACCTGCTGCTGATGACTCTTTCGAGCGTGGCGTCGGTGCTGACGGTGCGACAAATCTTGTTTTCCCGCTTAGACAACTGGGTCGAGCAATCGCTTTACCAGGAGGTAGAAGAATTTCGGCAGCTGCGCAACGGCAGAAACCCTGAAACCGGCCAGCCCTTTGGCAACGATATCGACGCTATTTTTGACGTATTTCTGTCGCGCAATATTCCTGAAGACAATGAGTATTTGCTGGCCATTTTAGACGGCAAATTTTATAAAGCCAGTTCGCTCGCTCTGCCCATGGCGCTGCGGGCTGACAGCGCGCTGATGCAGGAGTGGGCATCTCTAACCCTACCCAGGCAGGACAGCGAAGCTACCCTCTCTGGCACTGTGCTCTACCTGGCTGAGCCGATCCAGGCGGCAGGAGGGGTGAGAGGAGTGTTTGTCGTAGCCCATATGGTCAGCCGCGATCGCGCCAAGGTCAACGAGCTGGTTTTGGTTATTGCCCAGGTGTCGCTGGTGGTGCTGGCGATCGCCTCGGCGCTAGCCTGGTTCGCGGCCGGAAAGGTGCTGGCCCCGCTGCGGCTGCTGAGCCAGACCGCCCGCCTGATCACCGAGTCAAACCTAACTGAGCGCATTCCCCTCGACAGTACTACGGGAGATATTGCCGAGCTGACCCGCACGTTCAACGACATGCTCGATCGCATTGAGGCCACCTTCAACAGTCAGCGACAGCTGCTCAACGATGTCGGCCACGAGCTGCGCACTCCGATCACCATCGTTCGCGGCCACCTTGAACTCATGGGCACCACCCCCCAGGAGCAGCAGGAAACCCTCGATATCGTTATCGACGAGCTCGACCGCATGAGCCGTTTCATCGACGAGCTAATGCTGCTGGCCAAGGCCGAACGACCCGACTTCCTGTTCCCTGAACCGATTGACCTGACAGCATTTACCGAGGAGCTATTCGCTAAAATCACCGCTCTGGGCGATCGCCAGTGGCAGCTAGAGGCCGTTGCCGCTGGACGGCTGGTCGGCGATCGCCAGCGCCTGACCGAAGCGATCGTCAATCTGGCCCAAAATGCCACCCAGCACACCCGTCCGGGTGACACCATCGCGTTGGGGTCTAGTTGCCACCGCGATCAGATTCACCTTTGGGTCCGCGATACTGGCGAAGGCATCGAGCTGGCCGATCAAAGCCGTATTTTTCAGCGCTTTGTGCGCGGCAAGAGTCGCTACGGTCGCTCCGATGGCTCGGGCCTGGGGCTGGCGATCGTGCTGGCGATCGTCCAGGCCCACGGCGGTACCATTCAGCTCACCAGTCAGCCCGATCATGGCGCAACGTTTATCTTAGTCTTACCTCTCAAACCGCTCCAGGAGCTCCATCCATGAGTCGTATTCTCATCGTTGAAGACGAACCCCGCATTGCCTCCTTCTTAGAAAAAGGACTTCAAGCCCACGGCTATATCACCACCCATACTGAGGACGGCGAGGGCGGCATTGCTCTGGCCCTGGGGGGCGAATTTGAGCTGCTGATTCTTGACCTGGGGCTGCCCGATCGCGACGGGATGAAGGTGTTAGAAATTCTGCGCGGTCAGGGCTTTGCTAAACCGATTATTTTGCTCACCGCCCGCGATGACCTCCATGACAAAGTGACTGGGCTAGAGGCTGGGGCCGACGACTACGTCACCAAACCCTTTCGCTTTGAAGAACTGCTGGCCCGCATTCGAGCCCGCCTGCGATCGCTGCAAACCAGCCCCGAACCGGCCAAAACCACGCTCACCGTCGGGCCTGTAGTATTGGACCTGATGACCCGCCAGGTACAGGTCGGCGGCCAGGTGGTCGAACTGTCGGCGCGAGAATTTATGCTCACCGAAACCTTCATGCGCCACGCCGGACAGGTGCTCAGTCGCGAGCAGCTGCTTGATCTAGCCTGGGGATACGGCTACGACCCGGGCTCAAATATTGTCGATGTCTACGTCGGCTATCTGCGCAAGAAGCTGGGCAGCGACTGCATAGAAACTGTGCGCGGTATGGGCTACCGCATGGTGCTGCCAGAGGTAATCAACGTCGCCGCCCGCTAGTTATACAGACCAATGCAGCCTAAGCGCAAAGCCCCGCGATTAATTGAGCACTAAGGCTCTGGGCTAGCCAGCGGAGCTGACTTATACTCAATCAGCGTCGCTGGCTTATTCCGCCAGCGATTCAGCCAGTACCGGCCCTGCCCAAGCGCCTGGGGAAATTTGGAAAGCGTACAGAAGAAAGCGTAGGTACGCGCGTGCCCAGGCAAGTCGCCCTGGCCCCGGCGATATTTGTAGATCCGCCATGCCAGGACCAGATAGCCCAGCAAAAGCAGCAGGCTGAGCCCCCGGGTAGGCCAGGCTAACCCCAACGCCACTGCAGGTATGATAACTCCCCAAAGCCAGCCGCTTTTATTCTCTTTCACCATGTAAGCCTCGCTAGAGTCACCGTACATGGCTTTGCCTTCCGCAACCGCCCATCCCCCTCGAATCGATCGCTTCCACCACTGCCCAAAGCGAGTCATAGCCGCATCGTGCAGAGTCATATCGGCATCAATGCGCTGTATTCTCCATCCCTTTTGACGCAGCCGAATGCACATCTCTGGCTCTTCCCCGCAGATCATTTTGGGGTTATAGCCGCCCACTGATTTGATTGCCTCAACCCGAGCCAGCATGTCGCCTCCGCAGGCTTTCGCTTCCCCGACGGGAGTATTCCACTCCATATCGGCCAAGCGATTATAGGTAGACGCCTCAGGAAACCGCTCGCGCCGCCGTCCACAGATAATGGCAAGGTCGTCTGCTCGGCCTAACGCCGTAACAGCCTGTTCAATCCAACCCGGCAGTAGCTCGCAGTCGCCGTCAACAAACTGCACGTAGGTCAAACCGGGAAAGTTTTCGACTAGGTACTGCAACCCGGTATTGCGCCCTCGAGCCATAGTGAAGGGCACGGTCATATCGAGTTCAACAACGTTAATGCCCATTTCTCGTGCCCTAGCCACGCTGCCATCGGTAGAGCCAGAATCTACATAGACAATGGGGCTGCCGGTGGGCACACCAGCCTGTAGAGACGTGAGACAGCGAATTAGGCGCTCTCCCTCATTGCGGCCAATAGTCACAACGCCAATCTGATGCATGCTAAAAACGAGAATTAGGGACTATAGCTCAACTTGAAAATACAGTCTCAGGGCCTAGACTTTGAAAGCGACTTCAGGAATTCATCAAGACTTCATCGACAATCATGCTTAAGGACGCGACTGAGTCCTATCTATAACACCTTAGAAAACAGCGCATTGAAAATCCTTCTCAAGATAGTTTCATACTGTTTCGAATGTATTGGCTCGCTTTTGTTTGTCAACCTTCTAAAGCCATTAAACTAGATAATCTTGATGAAATCTAGACCAGCGGCTAAGCGAAGTAGCTTGAGCATTTTCTCAAAGATGCCCAAATTTAAGCTTTAGCTATGTCACCTGCATTACTCTAATCAAAATTACGCAAAAAAATGGTCATGCCCGCTTCACAGTTTTTTGAAGCAGTGCATGACCAGAAACTATCAACCCAAAGGGTTAAATGGGACGTTCTATCCCTCAACGGCTACCCCTACAGGGCAGGCCACATTGGTGCCGCCTAAGCCGCAGTAGCCGCCTGGATTTTTGGCCAGGTACTGCTGGTGATAGGCTTCAGCGTAGTAAAACTCTGGGGCATCCAAAATTTCGGTTGTGATAGCGCCATAGCCAGAACGGTTAAGGGCTTCCTGGTAGGCTTTGCGGGATGCTTCTGCCAACTGGCGTTGGGTGTCGGAGTACACGTAAATGCCCGAGCGGTACTGGGTACCGACATCGTTACCCTGGCGCATACCCTGGGTAGGGTTATGGTTTTCCCAGAAGGTTTTGAGAATTTGTTCGTAGGTAACGACCGTCGGGTCAAAGACGACGCGCACGACTTCGTTGTGGCCCGTTAGCCCAGAGCATACCTCTTGGTAGGTGGGGTTGGGGGTATAGCCAGCGGCATAACCTACGGAGGTAGAATACACGCCCTCTAGCTGCCAAAACTTGCGCTCAGCGCCCCAAAAGCAGCCCATGCCAAAGAGCGCTAGCTCCATGCCAGCGGGAAAGGGGGGCGTGAGAGGATTGCCGTTAACGTAGTGCTTGTCGGGCACAGGCATAGTCGCGGATCGGCCCGGAAGTGCCTCACTAGCGGCGGGCATTTCAGATTTTTTGCCGTTGCCTAAACCAAAGAAAGCCATAGGAATGATTGCGAGACGTACAGGAGCAATGCATCAACTATAGCGTTAACACCTAAGCATCCCCAGTGAGGATATCCCTGCTCACTGGTAGTAGCGATCGAGGCGCAGCAAGGTTTCCAACAGCACGTTGGCACCATTGACACACTCTTCGGGGGTCGTGTACTCCACTTCTGAGTGGCTGAAGCCACCTTCGCTGGGCACAAAAATCATACCCATGTCGGTGAATCGTCCCATTTCAAGGGCGTCGTGCCCAGCGCGGCTGGGCATGGGCATGTGGCTGAGGCCAAAGCGATCGCTCACCTCGGCAATAATTGCTTGAATATGATCGGCAGCGGGGCTAGGGGCGACGTTGAGCTGGGGCACAATCTCAATTGTGGTGCCGGTATCTCGGGCAATTAGGCGAACCTCTTCCTTTAGATCATCGATCAGATCATTGATGACGAATTGATTCAGGTCGCGAACGTCAATGCTGCACTGCACCTGGCCAGGCACAATATTATCGGCGTTGGGCCATACCTGCAGAGCACCCACGGTAGCTACCTGCTGGGCCGGGGGGCGCTTGCCCAAACGATTCACAACCAGCACTACCTGAGCCGCTGCTACTAGGGCATCCTGACGTTGATCCATGGGGGTTGTGCCCGCGTGATTGGGCCGCCCAGTGATTCGAATTTGGTAGCGCTGCATGCCGACAATGCCCTGTACTACGCCAATTTGCTTTTGGGCTGTCTCTAGCACGGCACCTTGTTCAACGTGGAGTTCGACAAAGGCACACAGATCGTCGCGGGTGCGCCTGGCCAAAGCCAGCTGATCCCAATTGCCGCCTGCGGCATTGACGCACTCGTCGATGGGGCGACCGTCTTTGCGGTGGTAGTCAGCGACATCTAAAGACGCGGTACCAGCCATGGCACGGCCCCCGATCATGGTGTCCTCTTCGTCGGCAAAAACAATTACCTCAAAGGGGTGGTCCAGGGTGATGTTGTTTTCCTGCAGAGTACGGGCTACCTCGATGCCGGCCAGCACGCCCAGGTTGCCGTCAAACTTGCCGCCGCAGGGCACGGTATCGATGTGGGAGCCGGTGGCAATGGCTGGGGCTTGTTTGCGGCCTGGGCGACGGCCAATCAGGTTGCCTGCCGTATCAATACAGGTACTCAAGCCCGCTTCTACCATCCACCGCCGCACCAGCTCGCGTCCTTGAAAATCTTCTGGGCTGAAGGCTAACCGACAAATACCACCGTTTTCAAGCTGCCCAATTTGAGCCAGGTCGTCAATGCACTGGTTAAGCCGCTTGCCGTTGACGCTAAGGGTTTGTAAGAGGGCCATAGGTACTCAGTAGAAGGAGTGCAGTGAAGAGATGAAACGTTGACTCCAGAAAACGTTACAGACCATCATAAACCGTGACGTCTCCTGTATACAGGCTATTGTATACAGGGTTTTTGTGATGTTCTGTATAGCAAGAATCCAGGCAGAACTTTCTGGCCTGCGATCGCATAAGCAACCCCAGCGTTCGGTGCCCAGACCAGTCGGCTCGACTCGCGGCGGCTTAACTACGGCAAATGCGATCGCCCTAACTTCCAGGGATGGGGCCTAAGCCAGTGACTTTAGATTTCCCATCTTCCCCTGAGGCCTAGTATCGGCTTTTTGGGCAGACGAGCAATCTGCTAAAACTGCTGCAGGAACCGCAGGTCGCTGGTGTAGAGGCGGCGAATGTCGTCGATCTGGTGCTGCACCATGGCCAGGCGCTCGACCCCTAGCCCAGCGGCAAAGCCGCTGTAAATTTCTGGGTCATAGCCCACCGATTTGAGCACATTGGGGTCGATCATGCCGCAGCCCAGCACCTCCAGCCACTTGCCCTGCCACTGCACATCCACCTCAGCAGAAGGCTCAGTGAAGGGGAAATAGCTGGGGCGAAACCGCACTGGAATATCGCCGTAGAGGGCTTCTAGAAAGACCTTGATGGTGCCCCGCAGATCGGTGAAGGTGATGTCGGTATCGACGGCAAAAAATTCGATCTGGTGGAATACGGCGGCGTGGGTAGCATCGACCGTATCGCGGCGGTAGCAACGACCAATGGCCACGGCCCGCAGCGGCGGCTCATGGCTTTGCATGTAGCGAATCTGCGTGTTGGACGTGTGGGTGCGCATCAGGTGGCCGTTGGGCAGGTAGAGGGTATCTTGCATGTCGCGGGCCGGGTGGTCGGGCAAAAAGTTGAGGGCTTCAAAGTTGTAGTAGTCGGTTTCAATTTCGGGGCCATCGGCCACGGTGTAGCCCAGACCCACAAAGATATCGACAATGCGATCGATGATGCTGTTGATGGGGTGAATGCGGCCCTGGGGATGAAAAATGCCCGGCATGGTCACATCGAGAGTCTCGGTGGCGAGCTGAGCCTCGATGCGAGCCGCTTCCAGGGTGGCTTTACCCTGATCGAGCTGAGTCTGGATCAGCTCTTTGACCTCGTTGGCCAGGCCCCCAATGCGGGGGCGGTCTTCCGCAGAAAGCTTGCCCATGCCTCCCAATACTTTGGAAAGCTGGCCCTTTTTGCCCAGATAGCCAATCCGCAGCTGCTCTAGCTCGTCTAGGGTGGCGGCAGCGGCGATCGCCTCCTGGGCGGCCTGCTTCATGGTTATCAGGTCAGCTTCTAGCTGGGTGGGTGCGGAAGTCATTCTGGGTGTATGGTGCAACAACAATGGGGCAAGGCCCAACTTGGTAATCCCCAAGCTTTGATTATTTTAGTGTGGCAGGGGAGCAGTCATGAACATTCTGATCAGCAACGACGACGGTATTTTTGCCCTGGGCATGCGGACTCTGGCGACGACCCTAGCGGCAGCAGGGCACCAGGTAACGGTGGTTTGCCCCGATCGCGAGCGATCGGCCACGGGCCACGGCCTGACTATGCACAAACCGATTCGAGCCGAGGTTATCGAGTCGGTGTTTGACCAGGACATTCACGCCTGGAGCTGCTCGGGAACGCCCGCCGACTGTGTCAAGCTGGCCCTGGGGGCGCTGATGCCGACCCCGCCCGATGTGGTGGTGTCGGGCATCAACCACGGGGCTAACCTGGGCACCGACGTGGTTTATTCGGGTACGGTGTCTGCCGCGATGGAAGGGGTGATGGAGGGGATTCCGGCGATCGCCGTCAGCCTGACCAGCTTTACCCAGGGCAGCTTTGCCCCCGCCGCCGACTTTATTCGTGATCTGCTGGCCAATCGCGATCGCTTCTCCCCAGCCGCCCCGCTGTTGCTTAACATCAACGTGCCAGCGCTAGCCGCCGCCGATATTAGGGGGGCTAAAATCACGCGCCAGGGCATTCGCCGTTACTTTGACCAGTTTGAAAAACGCATCGACCCTCGCGGCAAAACCTACTACTGGCTAGCCGGGGAGGCGATCTCGGAAGTCGAAGACCCGCTCCCTAACCAGGGCTGGCCCCCCGACTTAAAGCAGTCACTGGCGGCTATCCCCACCGATGTAGAGGCGATTCGCGATCGCTATATTTCGGTTACACCGCTACAGTACAACCTCACTGCCGTAGGCGATCTGCTAGATTTGGCCAAGGGGCGAAGGCCGCTGCTGCCCAGGTAAGGCTATCAGACGACATGATATTGGCTGACGGCGGGATCTCGCCGCGCTTCCGGGCAAACTAGAGACAACCAAACGCACCCCTCTGCGTTTCCTCCGTAAGGTGGCTGACCCACCCTGACCATTTTGTACAGAGTTCATTACTATTAGAGGAATCTGAGGTAAATGCTCTACCCAAAGGTGCACTGTATTTTTTAGCCTGATGTTCCATGCTTTCCCAACTCCAAGAGATCCATGGCTGAGCTAACCGAGCAATTTTTGGTCCGGTTCTGGGGCGTACGCGGGAGCATCGCCTGCCCAGGGGCCTCTACAGTGCGCTACGGCGGCAACACCTCCTGCGTTGAAATGCAGGTGGGAGGCCATCGGCTTATCTTTGACGGCGGCACAGGTTTGCGCGAGTTGGGCTTAACCCTGCTGAGCGAAATGCCGGTCGAGGCCAATCTCTTCTTTACCCACTCTCACTGGGATCACATTCAAGGGTTTCCCTTTTTTGTGCCGGCCTTTGTACGGGGCAATCGATTCAATATCTATGGTGCGATCGCCCCCAACGGATCCACCATCGAGCAACGCCTCAACGACCAGATGCTGCACCCTAACTTCCCCGTACCGCTGCAGGTGATGGGGGCCGACCTCAAATTTTGCGACATCGATGTTGGTGAAACCCTTCATATTGGTGACATCACCGTTGAGAATGCCCTGCTCAACCACCCTGGCGAGGCCGTGGGCTATCGGGTGACCTGGCAGGATCAGGTGGCGGCCTACGTCACCGACACAGAGCACTACCCCGATCGACTGGATGACAACGTCCTGTGGCTTGCTCGCGATGCCGACGTCATGATCTACGATTCCACCTACACCAACGAGGAATACAACGATCCTAAATCGAGTAAGGTGGGCTGGGGTCACTCCACCTGGCAGGAGGCGGTCAAAGTAGCCAAGGCTGCCGGAGTAAAAACCCTGGTCATTTTTCACCACGATCCAGCCCACGACGACGAATTTATGGATCAGGTAGCGGCTCAAACCAAAGCCGTTTTCCCTGGGGCGGTAGTTGCCCGCGAAGGCATGGTCCTAAACCTTACGGCCTCTGCCCATGTTTCAATCCCCTCTTCGGTAACAAGCGGCTAGATCAATCCCCGCTCAAGCCTAGGTTGCCAGAGCAGGTTGGCAAACTGACTCGGGTGACGTTGGCAGGGCCGTGCTCCAGACTATCAACGGGATTGACGCCCGCGCTAGGGCAGCGGTCTGTGTAAAAATGTAAAGCGTGTGGATTACGTCTTCTCTTACGACAGCTATTACCCCCACGGCCATTGCTCTGGGAAATTTTGATGGTGTCCACCTGGGTCATCAGGCGGTCATTGGCTCAGTAGTACCGATCGCAGGCAAAGCAGCACCGCCGTTTAACCCTGGTAGTAGCGATCGACCTGGATCTGCCCTGCGGGGCTTGAGCAATCGGCAGAGAGCCCAGGCTGGCGCCAGCCCTGCTCAGGCGATGGAGGCTCCGGTAACGCCTGTTCCCACCGTGATGACATTTTTTCCTCACCCTCAGGAGTTTTTTTCGGGCCAGGCCCGTCCGCTGCTCACGCCCCTACCGGAAAAAGCAGCCCAAATCAGCCGATTGGGCATTGAGCAGCTTGTGCTCTTGCCCTTTGACCAGCACCTGGCCAATCTCTCCCCCGAAGATTTTGTCGAATCGCTGCTGATCAACCAGCTGCGAGTAACCAGCATCAGCGTCGGCAAAGATTTTTGCTTTGGTAAGCGACGTCAGGGCAGCGTCGACGACCTCAAAACCCTGGCAGCTCGCCACGGCGTGCAGGTGCACATTACGCCGCTGACCTGCCTGGGTACAGAGCGCATTAGCAGTTCGCGGATTCGTCAGGCCTTAGCAACAGCCGATTTGGCAACGGCCAGGGCACTGCTGGGCAGGCCCTATAGCCTCACGGGCCGGGTCGTGCAGGGACAGCAGCTGGGGCGCACTTTGGGCTTCCCAACCGCGAATCTGCTGCTGCCAGCCGAGAAGTTCTTGCCCCAAACCGGGGTTTACAGCGTTTGGGTACAGGGCGCTACCCAAACCCCTCATACCCTTTTACCGGCTGTGATGAACCTGGGCAATCGACCCACTGTCAAGGGGGTAGCTCTTACCGCCGAAGTTCATGTGCTGAACTGGACGGGTAATCTCTACGGCAAAACCTTGGACGTGCATCTGCACAATTTTTTGCGGTCAGAGCAAAGGTTCGATTCTCTTGCTGACCTCAAGGCTCAAATTCAGCGCGATTGTCAGCAGTCCTTGGGAGAATTGACGCGATCGCCCTACTAGACGCTTTCGCTAATTATCTGCTGACAGCCCAACTGATAGCAGGTGCTGAGAGCTGTCATCACTCACTCACCAGTAGGCAGTTGGGGCGCGATCGGGGCATCATAGGCCTACATACATCACGTCTGAGTTCAGCTAAAGACCTGACTCTGGACTTGGCTACAGCAGGGGTTAACCGCATGCGCGATCGCATTGAAACACTCGTCCAAAATTTGAACAAGACCGTTGTTGGCAAGTCAGATTCGATTCGGCTCGTGCTGGTGGCGCTGTTTTCGGGCGGGCATGCCCTGCTCGAAGACGTGCCGGGGGTCGGCAAAACCCTGCTGGCTAAGTCTTTGGCCCGCTGCATCGACGGCAAGTTTCAGCGCATTCAGTGCACCCCCGACCTGCTGCCCACCGACGTTACCGGCACCAATATTTGGAACCCCAGCAGCGGTGAGTTTCAGTTCATGCCGGGGCCAGTCTTTGCCAATATTTTGCTGGCCGATGAAATTAATCGGGCTACCCCCCGCACCCAGTCGGCCCTGCTAGAGGTAATGGAAGAGCACCAGGTCACCCTGGATGGGCGATCGCGCCCCGTGCCCGACCCGTTTTTTGTGATCGCCACCCAGAACCCGGTGGAATATCAGGGCACCTTTCCGCTCCCCGAGGCCCAGATGGATCGATTTGCGCTGTCGTTTAGCTTGGGCTACCCCACCTCAGACGAAGAACTCAGCATGCTGCAGCGGCTAGGCGGCAGTCTGTCTCCTCACGAAATTCAGCCCTGCATTAGCCTCGATGAGGTGATGGCGCTGCGACAAGCCTGCGCCCAAGTAACGGTAGAAGAGTCATTGCAGCGCTATATCTTAGACCTGGTTAGAGCGACCCGCAGCCACAGCGAAATCACCTTAGGGGTCAGCCCACGGGGATCTGTCGCTTTCCACCGGGCAATTCAGGCCCTCGCCTATCTAGAGGGGCGGAGCTACGCCATTCCCGACGATGTGAAGCAGCTCGCGCCTCACGTGCTGGCCCACCGACTCATCCCTGCAGGGCACCATCGACCGCAGCGCCTGGTGGCCGACCTGCTAGACACCACTTCAATTCCCTGAGTTGTTCAGAAAAAACTGGTCAGGCGGCAAACAGAAAAATCCCTGAGCATGGTAGTTTTTGGGGTCAAACAGCCCATAATAGGGGCGGTGAACTGAAGGATCGCAATCTCCATGCCAAGAACGCCCAGTGAGTACATCGTTCACATGCTGTTTGATGGCGGCCACCACGAAGAGGTGCGCTTTTCCTCCATCCAGGATTTTCAGAAGTGGTACAGCGGCGAACTAATGCCCAAAGCCACCTCCGAGGAATTTATTACAGTGCCCTTACCTAAAGTGAACCCTGGCGAATACATGGTGATTCGCCCCTCCCGCCTCAGCGCCATCCGGGTTGAGCCCGTCTTTAGCTCCAGTGTTGAACGATTTTAATGGTTGGTCGGTTTAGGCTCAGTACAAATATTTGGCGGTTGGTTGCGGGCTGTGGAGCACTGGCATCCCTGGCTATGCTCGACCTGGCTCTGTCTGCGGCGGCAGTAGCTGGAGTGGTTGATACCCAGGGGACGCTAGTGGCAGAGCTTGCCCCCGACGCTGAAGCCCCAGCCGAACTGCCGCTACGACTTCTGCCAGCGACAGAGGCAGAGACGGTATGGCCTACCCTCACTCTGCCTGACGATCGCCAGGCCTTGCTACAGGCTATCAACCACAGCTTTACTTACCTCACTACTCCCAAAGCCGGAGACGATTATCGGCATTATCCGGTGCCAGAAATTACGCGCGATCGCGTCTGGCACAGTCTGCAGCGCCTGCGTCAGCTGGTGATCAATAGCCCCAACGATCAGGCTTTTCAAGCGGCCCTGCGGCGAGAGTTTGTGCTCTACATCTCCATTGGCTCCGATGGCGATGGCACCGTTGCCTATACCGGGTATTTCGAGCCGCAGTACCGGGCCAGTACCGTACCCACCGCCGAATACCGCTACCCCCTCTACCGC
>PYER01000519.1 GCA_003017855.1 filamentous cyanobacterium CCT1 | reverse complement strand
CGGCTGCAGGGGGTTAAGGGGCGAATGCCGCTCCGAAACAGGGCCTCATCGGCATAAATGTTGCCAATGCCCGCCACTAGGGCCTGATCCAGAAGGGCATTTTTGATCGGCTTTTGCCGGCAGTGGAACTGCTGCTTTAAGTAAGCAGGAGAAAAAGCCTCGGAGAAGGGTTCAGGCCCCAGCCGCTGCAGTCCCGTTATCACCTGAGCGACCGGCACTTCAGGGGGCACCCACCACATACGCCCAAAGGTGCGCTGGTCGACAAAGCGCAGCTCTCGCTGGGGCTGATCGGGGGGCTGCTGACAGTAGAGCCGGATGCGGCAGTGTACCTGAAGCGGGGCGGTCGGTTCTAGCCACAGCAGCTGCCCGGTCATGCGCAGATGCACTCCGAGCCATCCTCCGGCTGTACCCGATGGCCGCACCAGCTCTGCCAGCAGATACTTACCCCGCCGCTGCCACTGCCGGAACTGACATCCCTCCAGGGCGGCTAAAAAGTCCTTAGGGCGATCGGGATAGGCAACGCTGCGATCGAGGAAGACATCACCTCCAACGAGAGTTTGCTGAAGCGTGACCCGATTGAGCCCCCGTCGTACGGTCTCAACTTCAGGTAGCTCCGGCACGGCGTTGTCGCTCCAAAATCCCGGTTCCAAAACAAATCCCCCTCACTATACAGCGAGAGGGATTTGGGTTTAGGCCCAGCTAGAATTTAGAGCAGGCGCTACTTTTTCTTTTTCGCAGGGGCTGAGACTTCTTCGAGCTCAGACAGGGCAAAGTTGTTGGTATTGATGCCGGAGTAATTCACCTTATCAAAACGAACCACCGCAGGATATTTGATGCCGCTTTGGTCGATGGTCGCGACCTTGCCAACGTCACGATACCAGTAGGACTCTTTACGGAGAATCCGAACCATTGAACCACGCTGAACCATGAATAACGCCCTCTATAGAGACAATTATCTTATCGAGCAATCAATGCTTTCCACCCAGACTACTATGCCGCCAATGAATTTCAGAAAGAGCGTTACCTAAGTTATTTAAGTTTTGTAAATCCAAGGCTTAATAGGTTAAGCGGTCAGCCATCCATGGATGGCTGACCGCTTAACCTATTAAGCCTTGGATTTACAAAACTTAAATAACTTAGGTAACGCTCTTTCTGAAATTCATTGGCGGCATAGTAGTCTGGGTGGAAAGCATTGATTGCTCGATAAGATAATTGTCTCTATAGAGGGCGTTATTCATGGTTCAGCGTGGTTCAATGGTTCGGATTCTCCGTAAAGAGTCCTACTGGTATCGTGACGTTGGCAAGGTCGCGACCATCGACCAAAGCGGCATCAAATATCCTGCGGTGGTTCGTTTTGATAAGGTGAATTACTCCGGCATCAATACCAACAACTTTGCCCTGTCTGAGCTCGAAGAAGTCTCAGCCCCTGCGAAAAAGAAAAAGTAGCGCCTGCTCTAAATTCTAGCTGGGCCTAAACCCAAATCCCTCTCGCTGTATAGTGAGGGGGATTTGTTTTGGAACCGGGATTTTGGAGCGACAACGCCGTGCCGGAGCTACCTGAAGTTGAGACCGTACGACGGGGGCTCAATCGGGTCACGCTTCAGCAAACTCTCGTTGGAGGTGATGTCTTCCTCGATCGCAGCGTTGCCTATCCCGATCGCCCTAAGGACTTTTTAGCCGCCCTGGAGGGATGTCAGTTCCGGCAGTGGCAGCGGCGGGGTAAGTATCTGCTGGCAGAGCTGGTGCGGCCATCGGGTACAGCCGGAGGATGGCTCGGAGTGCATCTGCGCATGACCGGGCAGCTGCTGTGGCTAGAACCGACCGCCCCGCTTCAGGTACACTGCCGCATCCGGCTCTACTGTCAGCAGCCCCCCGATCAGCCCCAGCGAGAGCTGCGCTTTGTCGACCAGCGCACCTTTGGGCGTATGTGGTGGGTGCCCCCTGAAGTGCCGGTCGCTCAGGTGATAACGGGACTGCAGCGGCTGGGGCCTGAACCCTTCTCCGAGGCTTTTTCTCCTGCTTACTTAAAGCAGCAGTTCCACTGCCGGCAAAAGCCGATCAAAAATGCCCTTCTGGATCAGGCCCTAGTGGCGGGCATTGGCAACATTTATGCCGATGAGGCCCTGTTTCGGAGCGGCATTCGCCCCTTAACCCCCTGCAGCCG
>PYER01000518.1 GCA_003017855.1 filamentous cyanobacterium CCT1 | reverse complement strand
GATCAGGACCACATGCTGGGGCCGCAGGTTATGGATCAGCTGGGTAGTGCCGGTGCCGTCAGAATGGGTGGAAAGCTGATAGGTCTCAATTTGGACCTGGCCTGATTCCAGCTTTGGAGCAAGGGTTTGTAGCCAGTCTAGGGTGGCATCCTCAGCGTCAGAGGCCAGCGCCGTAGGGGCGATCGCGCTGGCATAGGCATCGGGCAGCATCACTGTCCAGGGCTGAGCGATGTCAGCGCAGTACCGGCTCAAATCGGCCCCGCGATAGCCGATCACGATACCGGGGGCAGACAGGTCGATTTTGCCGCTGGCAGGAATGCGACGCACCCGCGGCAAAATCCGCTCATCCCAAAACAGGGGCTGGTGGCGGGCAAAGTTCTGGACGCTGCTGGGGAAATAAGCCATCAGATCCAGATACATATCGCAGCCAGCGGCCACCGTTTCATCCACCCAGACGGTAAAATCCTTGCCGGTGAAATGGTGATGACTGCGCAGCAGCATTACCAGATCTTGGCCCAGGCCCAGGGTAGGGGTCGGCAGCAGGATATTCCGTTCGGCCCGGAGCAGCTGGTAGATATGCTCTGCCAGCCGGTTTTCCTGCTGGCGGCGGTGGGGATAGCGGGCAGTGCCGTAGGTACCTTCTAAGATTAGGGCGTCTGGCCGCAGGCCCCGAATTTCTTCCAGGGGCAAGCCTTCGACCAGCCGGGAGTTAGAGAGGAAAAAGTCCCCGGTATAGAACAGGGTATAAGTGCGCTGGGAGGCATGGTAGCTGAGCAGGATACAGGCCGCACCTGGCAGGTGCCCCGCCGGCCAGAGCTGGACGGTCAAACCGTCTTCCACCTCCACAGGGGTGCGCCATGGCAAGGCTCGGCACAGATCCTCAGGGACCGGCTGGTTTAGCCAGTTGAGGGGTAGCAGCTGAGTGGTGACCTCACTGGCGAAAATGGGCAGCTGAGGATACTGCTGGTGGAGCGATCGCAGACCCCGGGCGTGATCGGGATGGGCATGGCTACAAAAAACCAGATCTACCGGGGCCTGACGGCTGGCCTCGGAACTAGCGCCGCCCAAATCCAAGGCAGATATATCTGTCAGCCCGCAATCTAGCAAAATCCGATAGGGGCCCAAACGAACCTGAAGGCACACCCCCTCATGGGTGTGTCCAACGCCATAGGGCAAACAGGCTAGTTCACTCATGCTGGCGATATCGTCACAGCGATGGCTCTAGCCATTCTTGATTAATGGGCCGAACCGTTGCCGTGGTAGTTGTCGGTGTCGTAGAACCCGTTGCGGGTGCCAAAAAACAGGGTGGCGACCACGAAAACTGCCGTTAGGGCCACAAGAATAATCTTGATATCCATAGGGGAGCTTAGCTCGGTGTACTGAACTCTATATTAAGACAACGGTGAAACAGACTATTTATCTCGATGGTGGCTGTCCCAGCGCTATCCGACTAAAGTTTATCCGGGCAGGGTAGGGAGATTGGGAAAACCACTGGATTTTCTTCAGCATGGCACCAGTAACTGGTGCCAGTGGGGACTACAGCAGTAATGGTTCTCCTCGCTGGGTAAACTGCACCTGCTGAATATTCCAGGCTGGCTGGGCCAGGGTCTGACGCAGACTGCCAAAGAGAGCCTTTTGTTCACAGTCCGCCAGGGAGGTAAGCCGCCGCTGGGAGTCCGGATCGAGGCGAAAGTCGATGGTCACCGTAGCGCCGTCAGCGGACCGGCTAACCCGATATCCTGACAGGTCGAAGGCGATGATGTCTTGATGGCGCAGAATATAGCTGATGGCGTCGGTGATGGGCTGTTCTGGATCAACCAGGACGGTCTCCGCCAGGTAGTCTTGACACTGGCTATCGAGTCGGTAGAGGGTGATGGGGATGGCCCCATCGGCAGGGTTCCAATGGGGCATTTGGGCCCAGGTAATGGTATAAATCTGGGCGATCGCCTTTGGGTTAATTCCTCCCACCCGCAGTGGAATGGCGGCTTCAGAGTGGGCCTGACGGCAGCCGCTGGCCCCGAGGATCAGCAAACTCAGGGACAAGAGCCTAAGCCATCGCTGCCGAGCAATGGAATACTGGGTAGGGAATCGCCCGGTTGTGCCCATCGGGTTCAGTGAATTGAGCAGTCTCATGGACAGTGCCCCCTGGAATCGGCGTCACATTATCAC
>PYER01000517.1 GCA_003017855.1 filamentous cyanobacterium CCT1 | reverse complement strand
CCCCTGAGGTAGCCCAGGCTCCAACCCCACAGCCGGTTCCAGACGCAGTTCCAGAACCCGTCCCTGATGCGGCTCCCGAAGTTCCAGCCCCGACCAGCCCCGACGTACTGGTGCCCAATCCCGAAGTCACCATTGACGGTACCCCTGTACCTCGTCCCCAGGTGCAGCAGGCCCCGCCCTTCTTGCCTCGGGCCGTCGCGCCCCCCATCGGCGATATTTCCGTAGCTGAAGGAGCTCCAGCCTTCAGCAGCATCAACCTGGGCAGCAACGAGCGCATTCCCAAGCTGCTGCTGCGCGACGCCCCCGCCCGTGAAGTCTTGTCGCTGCTGGCGCGGGCCGCTGGCCTCAACCTGGTTTTTACTCCGGAAGGGGGCGAAGCCGCCGCAGGTCAAGACGGGGCTATCAGTGCCGATGGTCCGCCCGTCAGCCTAGATATTGAGAACGAGTCGGTACAAGACGTGTTTAACCACGTGCTGCGGGTGACCGGACTGCAGGCCAATCGAGTAGGCCGCAGCATTTATGTTGGCCCCACCCTGCCGGTTTCAGCCCAAAACGTTTCGGCTAGAACACTGCGTCTGAACCAGGTTGATGCCACCGTCGCGACTAACTTCTTAGTCGCTCTGGGGGCGGAAAGCGCCGTCAGCCGAGAACGCCTGGTTACCAACGTCAACGCCGTTGAGGTGGCCGAAGGTGCTCCCGCCCTGACCGAAACCCAAACCGCCACCGTAGAGCAGATCGAGGTCAACCGGGTCGACTACGAAGATAGCCAGGGAATTTTGCGCGGCTTGCAAGTGGTGGCTGACGAGCGCACCAATTCAGTCACCCTTGTGGGCCGGGCCGATTTAATTGCCATTGCTACCGAGCAGCTCACCCGCATCGACCTGCGCCGACGGCAGGTGGCGGTTAACGTCAGGGTGATTGACATCGACCTCAACGCCCTGGAAGCCTTTGGCACCAGCTTCTCGTTCCAATCTGGACTGTTTGGAGTACTCAACTCTGGCGGTCTTGGCATTCTCAACATTGGCAATGGCGGTACGCCAAGTCCTCAGAATCAGCTGACGCCCTCTGGTACCCCAATTCTGCCGCGCGAACTGCAAGGGCCTGGGAGCAATGCTACATCGGGCAATTTCCTGTTTCAGCTGCTGGCCACAGTACAAAATGGTAACGGCAAGATCATTACTGACCCCACGTTAATCGTTCAAGAGGGACAGACAGCTACTGTTCAGCTCACTCAAGACGTGGTGACCGAACTAACCCAAACCATTGAGGTGACCGAGACAGGGACCCTAACCACGCTAGATATTGAGGTTGAGCCAGCGGGTTTAATTCTACAGATCGATGTCGATCGCATTGACGACAACGGCTTCGTCTCATTGTCGGTAGCGCCCAGTATTTCGGCGCCTACCGATACCTTTACCAGCGATGCCGGTTCATTCTTCTTGCTGTCGGAGCGCCAAATTAGCTCGGGTCAGGTGCGGGTGCGCGATGGTCAAACTTTGCTGCTGTCTGGCATCATTCAGGAGTCAGAGCGCTCTAGCGTCAACAAGATTCCCATTCTGGGTGATATTCCCATTTTGGGTGCACTGTTCCGCAGCACCGTAACCGACAACCAGCGCCGAGAACTGATTGTACTGCTGACGCCTCAAATTCTGGATGATTCCGATAATTCAGCATTTGGCTATCAATATACCCCCAGTGAGCAGGTGCAGGAAATTCTAGAGAATCGCGGTCGCCAGCCGGAAGAGTAGAGTCTTGGTGGTAACAGCTGCTCTCGGTAGCAGGCTACAAACCTCAAGTTCCCTTCTCTAGAAAATTGCTCAATCAAAAGGGTAGGTGTCCGTTCTGGTACCTACCCTTGTTTTTTGCGGAGCTGTTTATTCAGCTACGTAAGAGCCATACATGATGTATTCGTCGCTTTGAAGCTGGGTTTCGCTGGGGTAAAACGCTATTTCGATAGAGGTTGCCGCACCGCTGGTGTCGGCTTTGGGGATGAGCTTGATGTACTCATTTTGGGTGTCGTAAAAGCTGGGGCTAGACTCAAGCCTGAGCAGGTAGCCCCCCTCGGTGCCAACCAGGGTGTAGGGGCTGCTCTGACCACTGCTCCACTGCACCTGGTCAGGGGTTACGGTCATAGTGCCAAAGGCCAGCAGTACGTTGCTAAGGGGCTGCCACTCAT
>PYER01000516.1 GCA_003017855.1 filamentous cyanobacterium CCT1 | reverse complement strand
CAACAAGGTTCCGACCAAGCTGGCGGTTGGTATCAACGAGGTGCCTGCTTCTCTGGCCCGTGCTCTGCAGGCTGTTTCCGCCAAGGATCAAGACGCAGCTTAAAGCACGGCCGTTGTGTTTGTTTGATTTGTGTTTGTTTGATTCGACTGTTTGTTTTATTCCAAAGGAGTTAATCCATGTCCGCTAAGACCGACGAAATTCTCGAACAGCTTAAGACCCTATCTCTGCTCGAAGCCTCTGAACTTGTGAAGCAGATTGAGGAAGCTTTTGGTGTTGATGCTTCCGCTTCTGGTGGCGGCATGATGATGATGCCCGGTATGATGGCTGGCGCTGCCGGCGGCGGTGCCGAAGCTGAGCCCGAAGAAGAGAAGACCGAATTCGACGGGATTCTCGAGGAGGTTCCCAGCGATAAGAAGATCGCTATCCTCAAGGTAGTGCGCGGTATGACCGGTTTGGGTCTGAAAGAAGCCAAAGAAATGGTAGAGTCTGCGCCCAAAGCCATTAAGGAAGGGGTCCCCAAGGAAGACGCTGAAGATACCAAGAAGCAACTGGAAGAGGCTGGCGCCAAAGTTAGCGTCAAATAACTTTCAAGAAGTTCCGGTTTCTCTATGACCGCTGGAGAATAGCTAGTTGTCGGGGGTTACGCCCCTGCCAGTAGAACCCACGGTTTTGGTAGATAACTGTCTCTTCTTAAATCCATAACCTCCCCGAGAGCTGCTCTGTGGGGAGGCTTTTTTTGGGAAAGAGGCTTTAGCGGGTGTGGGCAGGTTGGCCCATGATGTAGGTCGCTGCGATCGCCCGATCATCCCCCATAATTACTAGGGAAAAAATCCGATCGCACAGCGCTTCTAAAGTTTGGTGGTCATGGCTGCCGTTACGCAGGGCCATTAACGGGGTTGCCTGGTCGTCCAGGACAATAAAGTCGGCTTCTTTGCCCACATCGAAGTTACCGATTTTGTCCTCTAGGCTCAGGGCTCTAGCGCCCCCTAAGGTGGCTAAAAACATCGCCTGCAGGGGGGAAAGCTTTTGGCCCTGGAGCTGGGCGACCTTGTAGGCCTCGTTGGTGGTTTGCAGCAGAGAAAAGCTGGTGCCGGCCCCCACGTCTGTGCCTAATCCCACCTTGACTGGGGAATCGGCTGACTTCGCTCGAGCAAGGTTAAATAGTCCACTGCCTAAGAACAGATTTGAGGTGGGGCAAAAGGCGATCGCGCTCTCTGCCTCGGATAGGCGCTGAAATTCTCGCTCGCTGAGGTGAATACCGTGGGCAAATACGGACCGCGATTGGACTAGGCCAGAGCGATCGTAGACGTCTAGATAGTCTTGGCTGTCGGGAAATAGTTCTCGAATCCAGGCCACTTCGTCCCGGTTCTCCGATAGATGAGTTTGCAGGTAGACGCCGGGAAACTCCCGCAGCAGCTTGCCAGCCATATCTAGTTGAGATCGAGACGAAGTGCCCGCGAATCGAGGCGTGACCGCATAGAGCAGCCGTCCCTTTTGGTGCCATTTTTGAATCAGGGCCTTGCTTTCTTGATAGGAGGTTTCCGCCGTGTCGCAGAGATCCTTAGGAGCGTTACGATCCATCATGACCTTGCCTGCAATCAGCCTCAGGTTGCGCCGCTGGGCTGCTTCAAAGATGGCGTCGACGGACTCTGGAAACACGGCCGCATATATCAAGGCCGTGGTCGTGCCGTTTTTAAGCAGCTCATCTAAAAATAGCTCGGCGATCTCTAGGGCATAGGTCTTGTCTTTAAACTTTTGCTCCGTCGGAAACGTGTAGCGACTCAGCCACTCCAACAGCTGCTCCCCGTAGGCGGCTATCATGCCGGTTTGGGGATAGTGAATGTGGGTATCGATCAGGCCTGGCATGATGATCCGATCGTCGTGGGTCTGGATCGCCAGATTGTCATAGGCGGGAGCGATTTGCGAGTAGTTCCCAAAGGCTTTGATATAGCCGTCTTGAATCACCAGTAAGCCGTCGGGTATCCAGCGAATGCTGGCCTGTTCGTCCTGGATAAAGGGATCGTCAACAAAATCTATGAAGCTGCCTCGGATGCCGGTCGGTGGTGCAGAGTTCGGGGCGATCGAGGAATTGGGCATTGGATGGTTCAAAAGTCAGGGTAAGAAACTGGCCTGAGACGATAGGACCGCTGGTGCTGCCGTCGTCCAATATTGTAC
>PYER01000193.1 GCA_003017855.1 filamentous cyanobacterium CCT1 | reverse complement strand
GAGAAATCCCTGGGCGCGACCACCCGCTTTGCCACCGTCACCCTCAACGAGCCCGCCAAGGAAACGGTGATGGACTTTAAGCCGGGGGATGACATCGTGCGGGAGGCCTTTGCGATCATTCTCGACAATGCCACGGCCCAGACTTACGAGGCGATCGTTTCTCTTACCGAGGGAGCAGTGATCTCCTGGAAGCACATTCCCGGAGTGCAGCCGCCGATCATGCTCGATGAGTTTATCGAGTGTGAGAATGCGGTCAAGGCTTGCCCGGAATTTCAGGCGGCGATCGCAAAACGAGGCATTACCGACACTAGCCTGGTCATGGTTGATCCCTGGTCGGCTGGCAACTACGGCCTCGCCGATGAAGAAGGCGTCCGTCTCTCCCGCGCTCTGTGCTGGGTGCGGGCCAACCCCACCGACAACGGCTACGCCCGCCCCATCGAAGGCGTCATTCCCGTGGTGGACCTCAACAAAATGGAGGTAGTCCGGGTCGAAGACCATGGCGTGGTGCCGCTGCCGCCCCAGTCCGCTAACTACTCCCAGGAGTACATCAAAAATTTCCGCACCGACCTCAAGCCGCTCGAAATCATTCAGACCGAAGGCCCTAGCTTCACCGTCGAGGGCCACCAGATTTGCTGGCAAAAGTGGAAAATGCGCATCGGCTTCACCCCCCGCGAGGGACTGGTGCTCTACACCGTCTCCTACAACGACGGCGGCGAAGAGCGACCCATTCTCTACCGCGCCTCTTTGGCCGAAATGACTGTGCCCTACGGCGACCCCCAGCCCCACCACTACCGCAAAAACGCCTTCGACGTGGGTGAGTACGGCGTCGGCACCCTGGCCAACTCCCTCAAGCTGGGCTGCGACTGCCTGGGTGAAATCCACTACTTCGACGCTTTTATGACCAATTCGCGCGGTGAGGTAGCTCAGATCGAGCACGCCGTCTGCCTCCACGAAGAAGACTTTGGCATTCTCTGGAAGCATGTGGACTGGCGCACGAATGAGACTGAGGTAAGGCGATCGCGCCGCCTGGTGGTCTCCTTCATAGCCACGGTGGGTAACTACGAGTACGGCTTCTTCTGGTACTTCTACCAGGACGGCACCATTCAGTACGAGGTCAAGCTCACCGGCATGGTCAGTACCGCCGCCGTGCCCCCTGGCGAAACTCCCAAGTACGGCACTCTGATTGCCCCCCAGCTCTATGCTCCGGTTCACCAGCACATCTTCAATGTGCGCATGGATATGTGCATCGACGGCATGCAAAACTCGGTCTACGAAGTCGATATTGAGCCCGAAGACGATGACCTCAACCCCTACGGCAACGCCTTCTACGCCAAATCGACCCTGCTCGCTACCGAGCAGCAGGCCCAGCGCCTGATTGAACCGATGAAAGCCCGCTACTGGAAGATCGTCAACCCCACCGAAACCAACGCCATGGGCTACCCCACCGCCTACAAGCTCATGCCCGGCGAAAATACCCTGCCCATGGCCCGCCCCCATGCCAGCGTCACTAAACGCGCCACCTACATGACCAAGCACCTGTGGGTGACCCCCTACACTGAAGACGAGAAATTTCCAGCAGGAAATTACCCCAACCAGCATCCGGGAGGGGAAGGGCTACCCAAGTGGACTGAGGCCGATCGCCCTGTAGATAACACCGACCTGGTGGTGTGGTACACCTTTGCCCACAGCCACGTGCCCCGCGCCGAAGACTGGCCGGTCATGCCCACAGCCTACATTGGCTTTATGCTCAAGCCGCTCAATTTCTTTGATGAGAACCCGGCCAACGACGTCCCTCCCGCTGCTAGCAAGCACAGCTGCTGTAACTGATGCCGGAGACGTGCCTCCAGTTCTCATGACTTATTATGGGAATACTGGAGGCACTGACTTTTGGGGCGCTGACGCAAATGACCACCACGCCGAATCAAGGACCTTCTTTGCAAGGCTTGTCTGATCAGATCGAGGGCTTGTCTGGCAAACTCGACAAGCTGACAACTGACTTTGACCAGCGGTTTGATACGATTAGTCGCGATCTGGAACGCTCTAACGACAAGTTTGATGCCTACCAAAAGGGTACTCAGTGGGTGGTGCAGCTGGCCTTTACGCTGATTGCCAGCGCTACTCTCACAATTATTCTCTCAACAGTATTTAAGTAGCACCTGTGACACATCGGCGATCCCTGCCAACCAGGCTAATCGCAGCAATAACCGTCCTTGGCTGTCCGCTCGCAACTACTGTTTGGAGGGTGCAGCGATAGCCTAGCAAAGCTGTGGCGCGATCGCCTCATCCTGCCCCTTCTGACCGCCAAAATTTTCCCGCCGTTGTTAAGATCACTCCCTTAAAACTGGGCAATCTGAAAAAATAGCCGAGTTACCCTGCAAACGAAAAAAGCTCGGTCAGGGGAGCATCAAGATGCAGAAGTCATCGATCGCATGTAGACCACTTGCCGATCTGCTGGGGCAAAACGTCCGCTTTCAGGGATACTTAAACCGCTGGGAAATCGCTAGGCGAACTGGCGATACAGCTTGTCTATTGCAGCATGTCAAGGTAGTTCCTTACAAAGAGTGTAAGGAGGACGTGCGATCGCTGGACCATATTTGGCTATACCTAAACGAAAGGGCCCAGGCTGAAACCAAGCTTGAGCGGCTTAACGGCTATGCGGCGGTGGGGCGAGTTGTCAGCTATATCCGCAGCAATGGCACTAAAGACTATGCGATCGATATTGAGTCCTATATCCCAATGCATTGGCGCGTTGATCTGATTAAGTCATGTGCAGAAATCAGTCTCGAAAACCTCAAAATCAGGACGATACTGCTCGAAAAGACGCTGAAGTCATTAGAGATTGGAGAGCTAGATTTTGGTATTGACTTATCCTATGAAGAGGTTTACGAGCACTTTCTGACTGACTATAAATTTTGTCTCAAACAGGTTGAGATCAACGAACGGTATGAATCCAATAAACAGCACCGCTCCAGACCTAAACCTGATATTCTCAAGTTTGCTTCAGCATCATCGAAGTCAGCTAAAGTAGCCTGCAAAGGCTTTGCCGCCTCGTAAATTGTTTAACTATGGGATGCGAAGTATTAAGATTGTAACCGTTTAGTCCCATTGGTGCTGTCGAGCTTCATTGACTATTTCTTGAGCCTCTTTGAGGGAAATGTCGTAGCGAGCGCTCAAAAGTTGAGGAATGCGATCGCAGTCACGATTGGGGTTTACATCGGGTCGGCTGGAATAAGCAGGTAGGGCAGCATTACACAAAAAAGGCGAGGGTTTTGCTTCTAGCTGAATCGGTTCCAGGTTTAAAACTTCTCGCGAATTAATAAAAAACAGCAGAGCACCGTTGAGGTTAGCATCGCTGAGGTTGGTGTCAATAAGCAGGGTGCAATTGAGGTCGGCACCGCTAAGATTGGCATGTTTGAGGTCGGCACCACTGAGGTTGGCGTATCTAAGATCAGCATTGGTGAGGTTGGCATATCTAAGCAGAGCACCGTTGAGGTCGGCACCGCTGAGGTTGGCACCGCTGAGATCAGCCCCACTGAGGTTGGCACTACTTAGATCGGCACCGCTGAGGTTAGCACCGCTGAGGTCGCCGCTAATGAGGTCGGCGCCGCTAAAATTGGCATCGCTAAGGTCGGCACCGCTGAGGTTGGCTGTCTCTATATTTCTGCTGGCAGTGCGGAAATTGAGCAACAGAAAGACGCTACCAGCCGCTGTTGCGATTGCCCCAATACCGCCAACGAGGGTATCCCGTTGGGGTTGGCCAAGGGTTCCTCTTTCGTTGTGGGATAGGCGACCGTGATCCAGCTGAGGGCTACGATCGTGAAGTAGCGACCACCACACCATCCCGAGAAAGACTGGAGTGGCGATCGCTCCCATCACCCACCATTTGTTAATCCTGTTTTTTGCAGACCACTGCTTGAAGCGTTCTCCCATGCTTCAGATTCCCTCGATGTTGGGTTCGGTTCATTATTACGCTCCTCATTTTGGGAACGTTCGAATCTTTATGCCGGTTTAACCCAGTGCGATCGCGATCGTCATCCCTATTCCTGGTGTCGCAACAGTCACAATGCTCGTGGTATGCCAATCCGCCGGGCGATCGCCCCTAAACCCTTACCCACAACCCGCTATCCTAGAACCATGCCGCAACTTGCTGAGGATTCGATGGATACTAAGGCTTTTAAGCGATCGCTCAACCACTCCGACAAGTACTTTCGCCAGGGGTTTGGCCACGGGGAAGATGTCGCTGGCCAGATGAAGACCGAGTATAACAGCGGGCTGATCCAGGAGATTCGCGAGCATAGCTACACCCTCACTCGCGGCGATGTCACCATCAAGCTGGCTGAATCCTTTGGCTTTTGCTGGGGTGTCGAGCGGGCGGTGGCAATGGCCTACGAAACCCGTCAGCACTTCCCCACCGAGCGCATCTGGATCACCAACGAAATTATTCACAACCCCAGCGTCAACCAGCGCCTCAAAGAGATGGCGGTGGAGTTCATTGAAGTAGTCGATGGCGACAAAGATTTTTCGGTCGTCGGCCAGGGCGACGTGGTGATTTTGCCCGCCTTTGGGGCCAGCGTGCAGGAAATGCAGCTGCTCAACGACAAGGGCTGCACCATTGTCGATACCACCTGCCCCTGGGTGTCAAAGGTTTGGAATACGGTCGAGAAGCACAAGAAACGTGACCATACCTCGATCATTCACGGCAAGTACAACCACGAAGAAACTGTGGCCACCAGCTCCTTTGCGGGCAAATACTTGGTGGTGCTGAATCTGGCCCAGGCCCAGTACGTGGCCGACTACATTCTGGGCGGCGGCGACAAGGCCGAGTTTATGGCCAAATTTGGCAAAGCCTGCTCCGCCGGGTTCGACCCCGACACCGATTTAGACTACATCGGCATCGCCAACCAGACCACCATGCTCAAGGGCGAAACCGAGCAGATCGGCAAGCTCTTTGAGCACACCATGCTGAAAAAGTACGGTCCCCAGGCTCTCAACGACCACTTTCTCAGCTTCAACACCATCTGCGACGCCACCCAGGAGCGCCAGGACGCCATGTTTGAGCTAGTGGATGAAAAGCTCGACCTCATGGTGGTGATCGGCGGCTACAACTCGTCCAACACCACCCACCTGCAAGAGATTGCGGTAGAACGAAACATTCCCTCGTACCATATCGACAGCGCCAGCCGCATTGGCCCCGGCAACCGCATCGAGCACAAACCGCTCCACAGCGACCTGACGGTGACTGAGAACTGGCTGCCCGATGGCCCTATCACCGTCGGCGTCACCTCCGGCGCGTCTACTCCCGATCGCTCGGTCGAAGACACCATCGAGCGCATCTTTGCGATCAAAGCCACCACGGCGTTGGTCTAGACCTGTCTTGGGACTGGCTCTGGGATGTTTATGATGGGCAAAGCTACCCTTTGAGAGTCAATGCTGCCCATTACTATTAGTAGAAGAACTCAAGCGATTGCCAAAGGCCAGCGCCATGACCACCACCGCTACCCTCAAAGCGCAAATTCTAGAAAAGCTAGACCATCTGCCCGCAGAAACCCTGGCTGAGGTTTTGGTTTACGTTCAAGGGTTGAACCCTGGCTCCAATATTGCCCCTCACGATGAGGTGTGGCAGGCCTATTTGGAGTCAGAGAAAGAGCGCGAAGAGGTTTATCACCGTCTTGCCAACTCCTAAATTCTTAGATGCAGAAGCCGTTTTGAGCCTCCATGCCAGACAGATTGAACGGTTTGGTGGTACTGCTGGCGTGCGAGATGAAGGACTGCTAGACTCAGCCTTGGCTCAACCCAAAGCTACCTTTGGTGGTGAACGGTTGCATCCGACCCTGGTGGAACAGGCGGCAGCGTATCTATATCATTTGGCAAAGAACCATCCGTTTGTCGATGGCAATAAACGCACTGCTTTTGCCGTCATGGATACCTTTCTCCGGATAAACGGCACTCGTTTAAGTTTGACTGATGATGACGCCTACGATCTGGTGATGCGGGTTGCCCAGGGGCAGGTGGATAAGCAACTCTGGCAGAAATCCTGGCGGGTGCTTTAGAACCAAGACCTTGAGCGGCATCGGCGGCGCGACTGGGCTCTGGCGCTTCGGTAAGCTTCGTTACAGCTGAGGCTGGGGCTAATTTTCAGGATGGTAGTATAGCGGGGGCAAACGCTAAATTACCCTCAAAATCCTCCAGATTAGCCTTCAGGAGCACCCATGCCACCGAAAATGCTGCGAAATTTCTCGTTTGGGGCGATCGCCCTTGTTTCAGCCAGCACGCTGGCGGTTGCCCCAGCCCTGGCCCAGGAGACTCGTCCCCTGACCGAAAACCCCACCTTAATTCGGGGCTGTCGCCAGCTCAACCAGGCGGCTGAGGTGTTCGACAACTCTACCCTAGGGCCAGTTTCCAACCGCATTGGCACTCTGGCCGCCGGTACTCGGGTCACGCTCACCGGGGCTGTCGCTACAGGGCGGGCGCAGGTCTTTTTGGGTGGCGGCACGCTGTCTCCCATCCAGCCGGTGGGCTGGCTCAACGCCGCCAATCTCGGCCCCTGTGGCGGTACTCCCCCACCGCCCACGGGGGCCTGCTTTAGGGCCGATACAGCTCTGGTGGTCAGGTCTGGCCCTTCGGCCGGGTCGGCTACGGTGGCAGGCTACAACCAAAACGATCTGGTCAGGGCCAGCACCAACCCACCCACTCAGCAGACCACCAGCGACGGTCGCCGCTGGATGCAGGTGCGCATTTACAACGGTAGCCTGGGCTGGATTGCCCGCACTGGCCCTGGTGGAGTGGGCAGTAACGTAACGCCGACCAGCTGTCCCTAGCGGCGGGGGCTGCTCCCAGGGTTGGTGAGCGATCGATTGCTCTGGGGCCAACGCATCCGGCGATCGCCCTAGGGCCGCGCCTCCGGCGATCGCCGCGACCATTCTCCCACCGCGACTTCGGTAAAGGAGTGAATCAGGCTACTCTGGGATAGAACACCTGTTCCGCGCCCATGGCTCCATCTCAGCCCAAATCAATTGCTGGCACCCGTGCTGCACTGACCCTCACCCCTGAGCAGCAGGCAGCGCTGGTGGCCCTGGATACGTTTGTGCAGAGCACCGAGAAGCTGTACCTGCTGACGGGCTACGCGGGCACGGGCAAAACTACGCTGCTGCAGGTGTTTGTGAACGGGCTGCGCGATCGCGGTGACGAGCGCCCCATTGTGCTGAGTGCCTTTAGCAACAAGGCCACCAAGGTGCTGGCGGCGATGGCGGCCCATTGGCGGCTCGATATCGACGCCATGACCTGCTGCAAGCTGCTGGGCCTGCGCCCGGTCATTGACGAAGAAAATGGCAAGCAGGTGTTTGCTATCGATCGCCAGCAGGCCAGTCAGATCGATCGCTACCGGCTGGTGATTGTCGACGAATGCTCCATGATCAACCAGGAGCTGTGGGAGCTGCTGGTCAACGCCGTGTCGAACCTGTACCGGGGCACCCAGATTTTGTTCGTAGGCGACCCGGCTCAGCTGCCTCCGGTGAATGAGCCCGAGTCGGCCTGTTTTCGCCAGATTATTCACCGATCGCAGCTCACCGAGGTGGTGCGCTACGGCGGCGCGATCGCAGTCATTGCCGAAGACATTCGACGCAATTTAGAGCGCGACTCGCTGCCCCGCTTCACCAGCGACACCAACCCCGACAACACCGAAGGCTGCTTTGTACTACCCCGCCGTGCCTGGCACGATCTGCTAATTCGCGCCTTTACTAGCCCCGCCTACCAGCGAAATCCCGACCAGGTGCGGGCGCTGGCCTACACCAATCACCGCGTCGCCCAGCTCAACCACATCATTCGCAGCGCCATCTACGGCCCCAACGCCAGCCGCTTCGTACCCGGCGAGCGGCTAATTGCCGTCAACCCCTGCTTAGAAGAGGAAACTATCGTGCTGCCCACCTCCGCCGAGTGCGAGGTGCTCAATATTGCCCGAGGCCGCGAGGGCGAATGGCCCCTGTGGATTTTAGAAGTCGAAACCGAAGCGGGAGACTTCAAAACCCTACGCGTGCTGCACGAGTCAGGCCAGGCCGAGTTCAAAGCCAGGCTCGACTTTTTGGCCCAAGAAAAGCGCTGGATGGAATTTTGGGATCTGCAGCAGCGCTTCCACACCGTCGACTACGCCTACAGCCTCACCATCCACAAAAGCCAGGGGTCCACCTTTCAAGACGTGTTTGTGGACGTGCCCTCGATGGCGGCCAACCGCAATGTAATTGAGCGCAACCAGCTCTGCTACGTAGCCTTCACCCGCGCCGCCAGACGACTGTTTTTATACCAATGATTTTTCAAGTAAGGCTACCTCAGCGGTGCGTTACGGCCTAACGCAGACGAATCTGTATTCACCCCAGCGGTTCTGCGGCCTAACAGCACCCTACGTATCCGCCCCTTTGACTTCGCTTAGGGACCGCCACCCACTTACCCGCCTACCCACCTACCCATCCACCCACCTACCCTATTCTCCCAATTCCCGAATCACCACCTCATCCCCCACCGCCAGGCCCAGCTCGGTGGCGCGTCCGGCCCGCAGCTCAATCACATGGTCGACGAGCTGATTGCCTGGGCCATAGGTAGGGCAAGGGTCGGCGGTGCAGGGAGGAGCCTCCGCCAAACCCACGATTTGCCCCTGGTACACAAACACCATGTCCAGCGGCACGGGTACGTTTTTCATCCAAAAGCTGACCGGACGGGGCCGCCCCATGGGAAACAGCATGCCGCGATCGTCCGGCAGGGCGTCGCGGTACATCAACCCCATCGCCTGCTGCTGGGGAGTAGTGGCCACTTCTAAAAAGATGTCTTCACCGCCCAAAGTTGTCACCGCCGTAACGGCAAGCTGCTGGCCGCGAGGATCAGCCATGGGAACCTCAGTCGTGGTGGGCGTAGAGGGGGCAGTCTCAGCAGGAGAATCCGGGGCCGTAGTCGAAGGCGCTGGCCCGCACCCAGCCCCCAGCACCAGGGCACTCAGCACCAGACTCCACACCACACTCGGCCCAACCCGGCCAGATAGCCGTGGAGACACTAAACCAGCAAGACGATAGGCCATAGAGAAACCAGGGAAATCAACTGTGGGTGCCCAACCAGGGCGGTACCATTCTAGTCGCTCACTGAACGGATATTTCCCCTCACCCATCCACCCATCTACCCATCCACCCACCTACTCACTAACTCTCCCGCAGCACATACCCCACCCCCCGCACCGTCTGAATCAGCCGCTTGTCGTCTTCGCCGTCAATCTTGAGGCGCAGGTAGCGCACGTACACCTCGATCACGTTTGACTCGCCGACAAAGTCGTAGCCCCACACGTTTTCGAGAATTTGCTCGCGGGGCAGCACCTCGCGGGGGTGCTCCATCAGGTATTTGAGCAGCTCAAACTCCTTCATGGTCAGCTCGATCAGGCGATCGCCCCGTAGGGCATGGCGGTTTTCCAGGTCCAGCACCAGATCGCCAAAGCGCAGGCTGTCGGTATCGCCAGGTGTAGACTGCAGGTAGAGCTGCACCATTTTTAAAAACGCATCGGTTCGGTAGGGCTTGAGAAAATAGTCGTCGGCCCCGCACTCCAGACAGGCGACGCGATCGTCCAGGCTGTCTTTGGCCATCAGCAGCACAATTGGCGCTTTGAGGCCCTGACTGCGCAGGGTTTGGCACAGCGCCAGCCCTGACTCTCCCCCCAGCAGGCGATCGACAATTACCAGGGCCGGGGCGCTCTCGGTCGCCAGGGCGAGCCCAGTCTTAGCGCTGCTGGCCACCGTCGGATGGTACCCGGCCTCTTGCAGGTCAAACTCCATCTGGCGAGTCTGGCCCTCGTTGGTACCGATCAGTAGAATATAGGAGCCTTTGTCGGTAGTGCTTGTGCCCATGGGTTATCTCAGCGCCTAAAGCGATTCGTGCAACGGTTCGCAGAGGTAGATTGCCGCCTCGCTCGACACAGTAAGGCGATTATAGCCTGGCCCCCTGCTAGATTCGGCGCCAGGGGTTGTCGTCAAGGGCCAGCGCAGGCCTGAGCATCGGGTCAACCTCAAGCCTGCTCGTTGGGTTCGGCGTGACCAAGCCGGCTGCTCAAGCCTTGAGGCCAAGACCCAATGACACGCTTCGGGGTCTGCCAGGGTGGGTCAAATTGGTCAAAGTTTCTCACTGAAAGCAGAGCTTTTAAGAGCGCATTTTGCCCCAGGGTAAACGCGCCGTGTGTCGATTGTTACTGTTATTAACAAGGCAAAATCCCTTACGAAATCTTTCCCTTTGCTTCTCAGTTTGGTGTGTTAGATTGGGCGTAATTTGCTGCTAGAACCTATATCACATGACACTTGCAAAGCGCGGACTAATCCTGGGTGCAACCGCTATAGCGGTGGCTGCGGTAACTGTAACTGGCGCCGGGATTCACCTGTCCCAGAGCAAGGCTTTTTTTGAAGAAAGCCCCAAGGAACTGATTGATCAAGTTTGGCAGCTGATTGACCGCAACTTCGTCGATGCCACCTTTAATCAAGTCGACTGGGACGCGGTGCGAACCGACTACCTGGGGCGTAACTACAGCAGTCAAGAGGAGGCCTACGGCGCTATCCGCGAGATGCTGGAGCAGCTTGAAGATCCTTACACCCGCTTCATGGATCCAGAAGAGTTTCGCAGCATGCAAATTGACACCTCCGGTGAGCTGACGGGGGTTGGGATTCAAATCTCCCAGGATGAGGAGACCAAAGACATTGTTGTGGTCGCCCCCATCGAAGACACCCCTGCCTTTGATGCCGGTATCCGCTCCCAGGACGTGATTCTGGCCATTGACGGCGAGTCGACCGAGGGCATGGAACTCAACGATGCCGTTAGCCGGATCCGGGGCACCGTCGGCTCGGAGGTTACCCTCACCATTCGTCGGGGCGAACAGGAGCTAGAGGTTCCCATCGTCCGGGCCCGCATTGAGATTCACCCGGTGCGCTACAACGTTCAGGCTGGCCCTGAGGGCGAGGTGGGCTATATTCGCCTGACCCAGTTCAGCGCCAACGCTGCCGAAGAAATGAGTGACGCGATTAAAGACCTGGAAAGCCAGGGGGTGACGGGCTACATTCTCGATCTGCGCTCTAACCCCGGCGGCCTGCTGTACTCCAGTATCGATATCGCCCGCATGTGGCTCGACGAGGGCGTTATTGTCTCAACGGTGAACCGCCAGGGAGTGGTGGACGAAGAGACCGCCAACAGCCGCGCGCTCACCGATAAGCCGCTGGTGGTCATGGTCGACGGCGGCTCAGCCAGCGCCAGCGAAATTTTGTCGGGGGCGCTGCGCGACAACGAGCGGGCGCTGCTGGTGGGCACGCGCACCTTTGGTAAAGGGCTGGTGCAGTCGGTGCGCAGCCTGGGCGATGGTTCTGGGGTGGCCATTACGGTGGCCAAGTACCTCACCCCCAACGGTACCGACATCAACAAGAACGGCATCAGCCCCGATATCGCCGTTGAGCTGAGTGAAGAGCAGCAGGAAGAACTCTCGACCAACCGTGAATCTATCGGTACCGAAGCCGACCCTCAGTTTGCCGAGGCCCTGCGGGCGCTGGGCACAGAGATTCAGGAGGCCCGCGCTGGCGATAACGTCACAACCGCCCCGAGCAACTAGTCGCGCGATTGGTCAACTACGGTAAAGGCCTGGGCTACGGCTCGGGCCTTTGTTTTTGGCGCGATCGCAGCGGGTTGCCCCCTAGCACCAGCAGCACCAGGGCCGCCAGCAGCATGCCCGCTGCAGCACAAAAGGCCAGCAGCACGCCAAAGGGAATCTCAATCGATTGCAGATTGAGCAGGCGAAAGGAGACGGGGGTGGCATTTTGGACGGCGATGATGGCGATCGCAACCACCCAGATAGCGGGCACTAGAGCCAGTAAAAGTCGAATCATGGAACAGTCTCGCTGAGCTCGGGGTGATCAGGGTTGCCAAGATCCAATGGCGTTAGGTAGTATGGTCAACTGGGCTATACGAGAAAAATCATGGCAAAACGGGTACAGGTAGTTCTTACAGAAGATGTTCGCAAGCTGGGCTATAACGGCGACCTGGTAGAGGTGGCCCCTGGCTACGCACGTAATTATCTTATCCCCAACGGGAAGGCCGTGCGCACCACCCCCGGCGTGCTGAAGCAGGTGGAGCGTCGGCGCGAGGCGCAAAAGCAGCGGCTGCTCGAGATCAAGCAGGAGGCTGAAGCCACCAAGACCGCGCTGGACACCATTGGTATGTTCACCATTCAAAAGCCGGTGGGCGAGAACGAGGCCATTTTTGGTACCGTCACCTCCGCCGATGTGGCCGATGTGATCAAGTCGCTGTCGGGCAAAGAAGTCGATCGCCGCGATATTTCGGTGCCCGATATCAACAAGCTGGGCGAGTACCAGGCCGAGGTAAAACTGCACCCCGAAGTAACCGCCATGGTGAACCTGCGGGTAATTGCTGAGTAAACTACCCCGTCGCAGCGGTTTGCTGCCGGCCATCCCGTTAAAATCCTCTGAAGCAGGCTCTAGCCCTAGAGCAACTTGCCTCAGAGGATTCTTGCTTTGGGGCTGCTGAAAATGGGCATGAATCAACAAATCAACGCCTCCGCAAGGGCAAACGGCCGTTTGCCCCTACCTCGCGCCTCAATTTTGCAACGGCCTTGTTCCAACCCCTCCCCCACTCTTCCTCATCTCCCCCACTCCTCATCTCCCCAATCCGCTACAATCAAACATCTAGCGCTCTCCTCCCC
>PYER01000192.1 GCA_003017855.1 filamentous cyanobacterium CCT1 | reverse complement strand
CCCCCTACCCATCCACCCCTATGACCATCACCATCACCGAACTCGCCGAACTACGCCTGCGCACCTTCATTCGCGGCACCCCAGACTACACCCCCAGCCGGGGCGTGCGCCTGGGAGTTAAAGACGGTGGCTGTAACGGCTACGAGTACGACATCAAAATTGCCAATGCCCCCAAACCCGACGACGAAATTGTGGAGTCGGGCAGCCTCAAAGTTTTCATTGACCCGAAGAGCGCCCCGCTGCTCAACGGCATTGTGGTGGACTACGTTGAAAGCCTGCTAGAAAGCGGTTTTAAGTTCACCAACCCCAACGCCACTGATACCTGCGGCTGCGGCAAATCCTTCCAAACAGCGGGCGATTGTAGCCCCGCTGGCGTGCCCTGTAGTTAGCAGTTATGACTGTTAAGTTCTTAGTTTTGAGTTTAGGCCATCAACTCAACAGTCAGCATTCAACATGCAAAACTTCTCCCCAAAGGAGCCCCACCATGACTACATTTCAAGTTCGATTGATCAACAAAAAGCGTAATATCGACATTACCATTCCGGTGGATGACGATACCTACATCATTGATGCGGCAGAAGAAAACGATATTGATTTACCTTCCTCCTGCCGTTCGGGTGCTTGCTCTAGCTGCGTTGGTAAATTAGTAGAAGGTGAGGTCAATCAGGACGATCAATCTTTTTTAGATGATGAGCAGATTGCGAAGGGCTTCATTGTGCTGTGCTCGTCTTATCCGCGATCGGACTGCACGATTAAAACCCACATGGAAGCGTATTTGATTTGAGCACCCGTAGGGTGCGTCATCGCCCGGCGTGACGCACCAAGATCAACCTTTCTTTGGAGTGGCGTTATGTTTAGCGGTTTTACGGTTTCAGGAGCGTCATTACAGGTTCTAAATGTGGGCGATCGCGGCACCATTGCCCGTTTCACCCAGGCCGATCCATCAACCCTTTCCCATCTGCAATCTTTGGGTTTAGACCGGGGCAAGGCGATCGCCGTCACCCAGCGCCACCCCAACTTTATGGTCAGCACCGAGGACGGCCATCTGACCCTGCCACCATCGTTGGTCAGTGCGATCTACGTGCGCCTGGCAGGCCCCAACCTGGTTTGACAGAAGGAATTGAGCCGTCAAAACAACCTTTGGCAAACAGCTTCTCCAATGGTGGGCAGTGCCCACCCTACCCCTGACACCTAACACCCAAAACCTGACCCCCTGACACCCCTTTCCCAGGAGTAAACCCATGGCAAGCATTGGACTTTTCTACGGCAGCACTTCCGGCGTCACCGAAGAGATTGCTGAAAAAATACAGGCGGCGATCGGTGAGGACAACTGCGACCTCTACAGCATGGAGGCTGACTTTGACGATGTGGACGACCTGCTGAAGTACGACTACCTGATCCTTGGCTGCTCCACCTGGGGCGCGGGCGAGTTGCAAAACGACTGGCGCGAGCCCATGTTTGATATGGAGATGGACAAGCCCGACTTTTCCGGCAAAACCATTGCCCTGTTTGGCCCCGGCGACTGCGAAGGCCACAGCAAGCACTTTGTCGGTGCCCTGGGCCTGATGTACGACCAGTTCAAAGCCCTGGGAGCCACCATTGTGGGGGCGGTCTCTGCGGAGGATTACACCTATGAAAAGTCCACCGCTATCCGCGACGGCAAATTTGTCGGCCTGCCCCTGGATGAGGTGAACGAAAGCGAAAAAACCGACGATCGCATCGCCAACTGGCTGGAGATTTTGAAGGCCGATTTTCCGGCGATCGCCTAACCCATCCCCACCCACTTCGACAGGCTCAGCATAGGCCTCCCAGGAGGAAACAGATCCCGTAGGGTGGGCACTGCCCACCACAGTTTAGTGCTCTGTCAATCCTAAATTGGTAGGTTGGGTGGCGCGTCAGCAGAACCCGACAAGGCCAACTGCGGTTGGGTGTAGCGAAGCGAAACCCAACCTACGAGAACTCCTGTTTCGCTATCGCTCAATCGCTTCATCAATTCATCGCTTTATAGGTATGAAAAGGTGATACTCTTGAGCTAGCGATCGCCGTTTGGCCCTTTTATCGTCCCAAAAAGCCCAGGCCGATCTCGCAAAAGAGAGTTGGTAGGCACTGCCCACTCTACAAGATTCCAACCCTTCACCTTTCACCCATCCACTTGTCAAGGAGGTGGTGCCTTTGTCCTAGCTGATTTCTGCTCGCTCAAAAGACCATTAGGAGGGTCTTACAACTCAAACTTAGGATCGTTTTAGGAGACCGTGATTATGGCTACCGCAAAAGACATCATGACCGATGACGTCGCCACCATTAAAGGTTCCGCGACTGTAGCCGAAGCTGTCCAACTGATGAAATTCAAGCAGCTCCACTCGCTAATTGTGGAGCGTCGAGGCCCCGAGGATGCCTACGGTATCGTCACCACTCGCGACATCGTCAACCAGGTGGTGGCCTATGGCAAAGACCCCAAAACCGTGAAGGTCTACGAAATTATGACCAAGCCCTGCCTGGTGGTTAACCCCGATTTAGGGGTTGAGTACGTGGCCCGACTGTTTGCCCACTTCGGCATCGATCGCGCCCCTGTCATTCAAAACGAGCTGCTGGGCATTATTTCCGACACCGACATTCTGCTCAAGGGCGACTTCGTCGAAAACCCTCGCGTGCCCCTGCTGCAAAAAGCGCTCCAGGCCGAAGTGGCCCACGCGCGCGGCGTCTCTGCGGCCAAAGGCCCCTACTCCGCCGCCGGTAAAGCCGCCTGGGAAGCGGTCGCCGAACTGGAAGCCGAACTGGCCTTCTGCCAGGGACAAGTTCCAGATCAAAGCGCTGTTGAGCCAGTGCCCCAAACTGCTCTGGTGTAGTCCGCCTCGCCGGCCCCTCTCCCAGAGAGGAGAGGGGCTCTGCCCTGGTTTTCCTTCGCCTGACATCCCAGCTTTTGGGTGACCACCATGATCGATATGCTTCACCAAGACTGGTTTGTCGATGCCGAGGGCCAGTGCCAGCCTCGACCCACGCCCCGACCGTGGAATTTGCTGCAAGAACACTACTACCTGCATCAGTTTTTGAGCGATGTGCTGCACAGTCTGGCCCATACTCCCCACGAGTTTGACCAGTGGGACTATCTGCCGCAAATTCGCCGCCGGGTGCGACAACTCGTTCTCAACTCCTACTGGTTGAGAACCCAGCGCCCCGACCCTGATCCAAAAACCGGCACTGCCCTTCTCACCCTCTACGACGAGATTGGCTACCCCCTCACCGTGCAAACCGTTACCGCCTGCGCTGGCGTAATCACCCCCATCCACAACCACGGTAGTTGGGGAGTCGTTGCCCTGCTGGAGGGCCAAGAGCGCCACACCCTCTGGCGCAGAATGACTCACCCCGATCGCCTCGAAAAGACCGGACAGCAAACCCTGCAAGCTGGCGAAATCATCAGTTTTCAGCCCGAGGCCATTCACCAGGTTGAAACCCTGGGATCAACGCCGAGTTTTACCTTTCAACTTTATGGCGATACCCAACCCAAATCGCGATTTCTGTTTGAGTGCGCCCCGTTTGCTGTCAAACCCTTCTAGGAGATTGCCCCATGGCCACCGTGGACTTTTACGAAAAAACAGGATGCATCAATAACACCCGTCAAAAAGCGCTGCTGCAAGCCTCTGGGCACCAGGTGATAGCCCACAACCTACTGATTGAGCCCTGGACTCCCGAGCGACTCTATTTGTTTTTTGGAGGATTGCCGGTGGTGCAGTGGTTTAACACCACTGCCAGTGCTATCACTACCGGCCTGGTGGTGCCCGAACAGCTCGATACCGAAATCGCCCTAGACCTGATGGTGCTCGACCCGGGGCTAATTCGGCGGCCACTGCTGCAGGTGGGCGACCAGCGCCAGGTTGGCTTTGACCTCGATATTATCGACCGATGGATTGGGCTCAGCGCTACAGTTCTCGGCGAGACGGGAATCTCCCCCACCCATCTAACCCTTTGCCCCCAGGCCGCTGCCCGATTGCTTGTTACTGGAGGGGCTAGCCTAGCCTGAGCACAATGTGTGATTTTTTAAACCGCTGGCCCATTCTCGATACCACAACCGCCACGGGAGACCGAATGAAATTCGATGCGAAATGGATGCAGTATTACCAGGCGGTGGCAGGGCGACCCCCTCGGCCAACCCTGCTCAAAGCGCTGGAATACCACGACCAGGCCCCTGAGGCTCTGCCCAAGTTTGCGGTAGACCTGGGCTGCGGCGATGGGCGCGATACGGTGGAACTGCTCAACCGGGGCTGGCGGGTGCTGGCCATCGATGGCGAAACGGAGGCGATCGCCCGCCTGCGGCAGCGGGATGACTGCGGTCGTACCCACCTCGAAACCCGCGTGCAGCGGTTCGAAGACCTCACCCTGCCCCCCGATATCAGCCTGATCAACGCCAGCTTTTGCCTGCCCTTTTGCCCTCCCGAGCAGTTCCCCGACCTGTGGGATGAGATCGTTGCCACCCTGGCCCTAGGGGGACGCTTCTGTGGCCAGCTATTTGGCGATCGCGATTCGTGGGCAGTCTACAACGACATGAACCACCACAGTCGCGACCAGGTGAATCAGCTGCTAACTCCCTTCGTGGTGGAATGGCTGGAGGAAGAAAACCACCCCGGCAAAACTGCCCTGGGCGAAGAGAAGCACTGGCACATTTACAATATCGTCGCCCGCAAGCGATAGCCCAAGGGCACGCATCTAAATAAACATGGGCCTTTGGGGCCGTGAGATTGGCCCACTGGGCTAACGCTGCAAAACTCTAGAGTCGTATTTAACTGGGATACTTTACTCGGGTGCATCCCGGATTTGCAAATTCCTCATTTTGAAGGCTGACCGACCCGTCATTCCCGTGCAGACGGGAATCTATAACGGATATCTTGCTCCCGAATGGATTCCCACTTCCGTGGGAATGACCCAAACCTTTGCAAAGTGGGATGCCCCCCTTTCCCCCTAGTCCAGGGCAACCATGACATCAGAGGCTTTGACGACGGCGTAGGCCTCATCACCAACCTTGAGTGCTAAGCTTTCAGCCGATGACTTAGTAATCACCGACGCCACTTCTAACCCCGGCGCAACCTCAATCACAACCTCTGTAGTCACCATGCCAGGAACAACTGATTTAACGACACCTTTCATGGCATTTCGGGCACTGATTTTCATAGCTTTTTGACTTTTCTCTTACGACAGAACAGCAAAATATTATCATTTAATTTTAGCGATTTCTACCTTTAGATAGAAGCATAAGAGTATCTTTTCGTGAAACTGCATTTGGCAACACAAGAACTGTATAACTTGCAACTGATTTTATTTTAATAAACACTTTTAGCTACATTCAGTAATCGCGAAGCGGTTCAATCTTTAATGCATTCCATTGAAAATTGAGATGGTTTGGCCATTGTTTGAGTTGAAGCACAATGTTGCAATCCATTTTGAGAGCAGTTTTGCTGATGACTGTGCCTAAGCTAGCCCGCTACAAAACAGGCTGATAGCTTGATTGTTCTGCGTCATCATTCAGCAGCAGCAGCTTCTCAGGAGCCAGGTAGACGTACCAGGGCATCGGATTTTGCCTCAAAAATTTCCACCTATCCTGAAATAATTCTGCTTGCAGATGGTAGATCTCATCGGTGGAGATATCGTCGGTGAAATGAGGAGTGCTATTGTCACTTTTTAAGGATGAGTGAAGTCTTAAAAATAGAGTGATCCGATGAGGGATTTCGCTAGCGTCAACCACCCGAACTGGAAAGGTATTGGGTTGATCCAAATAATTTACTAGCTCAATGTGGTGAGCGCGAAAACCTACATGGGTGAGGTTTTTTGGGATTGGGCTAGATACTTCGAGGGTGCAGCCCCAGTCTGGTACGTCAATCGTTGTCGCCGAGGCTTGAGTAGCCCTAGCAATATTTTTGCAGCCGGTAATTTGGGCCGCGATCGCATTCCCAGGCTGCTCAAACACCTGGTGGCGCGTCCCTGCCGCCACGGCCCGTCCTGCCGACATCACCATAATCTGTGGGCACACCCGAAACACCTCCTCCAGGTTGTGGGTGACAAACAGTGTCACTCCCCGGTAGTGGGCCAGAGTAGCGATGAGCTGCTGCTCTACCTGGCTGCGCAGGTAGGTATCCAGGGCTGAGAGGGGCTCATCCAGCAGCAGCAGCTCCGGCTCTGGAGCCAGCGCGCGGGCCAGGGCCACCCGCTGCTGCTGCCCGCCGCTGAGCTGACTTGGGTAGCGATCGCCCAATCCCTGGAGCTGCATGGCTGACAGCCAACGACTCACCTGCTCTAGCCGCGATCGCCGGGGCAAATGCTGCAGCCCAAAGGCAATATTCTCGGCAATGGTGAGGTGGGGAAACAGCGCATAGGTCTGAAATAACAGCCCTACCCGCCGCTGGTAGCTGGGCAGGTTAATCCCCTTTTCGCTGTCGAATAGTACCCGACCATTGAGAACGATTTGCCCGCTAGTTGGCGTTTCTACCCCTGCGATGCAGCGCAGAGTCATTGACTTGCCCGAGCCCGATGCCCCCAAAATGCCCAGGGCCTCGGCCCCAGCGCTAAAGGTGACCTGGAGGGGAAAGGTCGCCAGGGACTTGTGGAGATTGACGTAAAGGGAAGGCGCTGGGGAAGCGGGGACAAATGGAGGAACTAGAGTGGAAGCCAGCGGCGATCCGGCATTTTGAATTTTGAATTTTGAATTTTGGGCCACAGAGGTGCCAATGCGGTGGCGATCGCGACGCTGCACCTGCCACAAATTGGCGGCAATGATCCCAGAGAGCGACACCGTTAGGATAATGGCTACCCACACCCAGGCCTCCTGCATGGCTCCGGCTTCGACAGCAAAATAAATCGCCATCGGCATGGTTTGGGTGCGGCCTGGAATATTGCCTGCTACCATTAGCGTCGCGCCAAATTCGCCCAGGGCGCGGGCAAAGGCCAGGGTGAGCCCCGCCAGCAGCCCCGGCACCGACAGGGGTAGCAAAATGCGCCAGAAAATTCGCCCTTCCCTAGCTCCCAGGGTGCGCGCCACCTGAATTAGGGCCGGATCAATTTGCTCGAAGGCCCCCAGGGCAGTGCGGTACATCAGCGGAAACGCTACCACCGTTGCCGCAATCACGGCCCCGTACCAGGTAAAGACGAGATTGAGACCGAGGGAGGTTAGGCTCGCCCCCAAAGGGCCGTTGCGGCCCAGCAGCAACAGCAGCAAAAAGCCCACCACCGTAGGCGGCAGTACCAGCGGTGCCACTAAAACAGCTTCAATCAGAGACTTGCCCCGTCCCCGATAGCCCAGCATCCAGTAGGCGGCGGCGATACCGGCAAAAAAGGCGGCCACCGTTGCCAGGCTGGCAACTTTGAGCGAGATCCACAGGGGCGATAGATCTAAGGCATGGGCGGGCATAGGGCTTAGTCCAGCACGGTGAAGCCAAAGTCTTCGAATACCGCTCTGGCGGCATCGCTGGTCAGGTACTCGACCAGGGTTTGGGCGGCGTCAGGGTTGGCGGCCTCGTCCAGAATGGCCAGGGGGTAGGTAATGGGGCTGTGCAGATCGGCGGGGGCGATCGCCACTACCGTCACCCGTTCAGAAATGGCTGCATCGGTGGCGTAAACCACTCCAGCATCCACATTGCCCGACTCCACCGCCGCCAGCACCCCCCGCACGTTGTTGGCGAACACCAGCTTGGGCTGAATCGCCGCCAAAATATCCAGGTTGTTGAACACCTGCTCGGCGTACTGCCCAGCGGGCACGCTGCGAAACTCGCCTACGGAAATCCGCTCGACATCGGGCTGAGTCAGGTCGCTAAAGTCGCTCAGCTCCAGGGCTGAGTCGCTAGGAGTAATCAGCACCAGACTGTTGCCCAGCAGGTCCTGGCGGCTGCCCGATAGCAGCAGGTCTTGCTCTTCTAGCGCGTCCATCTGGGGCACCCCGGCGGAGATAAAAACATCCACGGGGGCACCCTGCTCGATCTGCTGCTGCAGCGCCCCTGAGGAACCAAAGTTGTAGTTGAGGGTAATCTCCGGGTGTGCCTCCTCAAAATTGGTCTGGATTACCTGCATCACATCCTGCAGGCTGGCCGCGACTGAGACCAGGAGCACAGTTTGCCGCTGGGCGACTTGCTGCGGCTGGGCGACTGACGGAGCGTTAGCTTGAGGCGTCATGCCGCCGATCAGGCCGATTCCCAAAGCGGCGGCTAGCAACAGAACATTTCGTCTTTTCATGGTCTTCAGAGAGAATTGGAGTGGATTTGCCGTCGCGCTGGGTTTGTAGCGACAGACCTATGGCGCTAGTCCTACGGCAAATCTTGCTTCATCAGCATAAATCGATATACCAACTTTGTTGGTATTGCCAGATACCCTCACTGCGGGTTTTGCCATGCCTCGAAAAAGCCAAGGATGGATTACTTTTCAGGCCTCCGAAGAGGAGCGCACCATTCTCGACAGCTACTGTCAGCGCACTCAGCGCAGCAAAACCGACGTTCTGCGGGAGCTGGTGCGCAGTCTGGAGCAGCGTGATACCGGGCCTGAGCCACCACAAATGCCTGCCCCGTTCCAGGATGAGCGCGAAGAGCAGGAATTTTTGGCGGTGCAGCGCGATTTTGCGATCAGTGCCCGCAATCTGCTGCGTGGCAAGATTACCGCGATCGCCATTGACGGCGTCAACGCCGAACTCACCCTGGCGATCGCCCCTAGCGTCGAGCTGGTGGCCATCATCACCGTATCCTCGGTGGAGCGCATGCGGCTGGCTGTGGGTAAGGAGGTCTACGCCGTGGTTAAGTCCAACAGTGTAATGATCGCGGCGATCGCACCTTAGACTACCAACTTCGTTGGTATAGCTCCTAGCAGTTTTCGGCGCTGGGATCTGTCACCGTTGGCTAGGGTCTTGGGATGGGTGGAGAGTGCGCGATCGCATGGGGTCGTTCTGCCCAAAGTTTTATTGCTATGGACTACAAAGCACTGCCGCCCCCTCTTCGAGCTGTATGCCGTCCCCTACTGGTGATCTCGGTACTGCTCCACGGCCTGCTGCTGACTGCCCCTTGGCCGCACCCCGCGCCCCAGCCAAAGGTCTCATCTGAAGTGATCCCAGCGGCGTCGGAGGAGGCCATTGCCACCGTTCGGCTAGAGGATTTGCTCGGTCCAGTGACCGGCAGCCGACCAGTGCCTGCTCCCCCTGTGCAGGCATATTCACCGGAAGCGACGATCTCTCCTGCGGCACCGCTCCAGCCCGCTCCTCAGCAGTCAACTCCCGCGAAGATAACCGTCGTCCCGGCCCCGTCTCCTGTCCCAGAGCTTCCCGGTGAACCCGAGCCCGCATTTACGCCGCCTCCGGCCGCCCCGGTGCCCAACATTGAGCCCCCCAACGACCTCCAGACCGTTTTGGACAGCTTGCAAGGCACCACCACCGCCGCTGCGGAGGCCACCCCCGACCTGTTTGAGCAGCCCGACGCTTTTTTTGACGGCCTGGCTACCGACACGTGGCGCTACAAGGCCGCTATTCTCCGCACCACTGTGGTTGAGGAAACATCCCCCGACCAGGTGTTTATTGCCCTGTTGGCCAACAGCCGCGAGAGCGGCTTTCGCACCACCCAGCAGGCCGACTACGGCGGTGGGCTAGTCTACGAGGTGGTGCGCCAAGATCAGCGCTGGTTCTTTAACCTGGTGCCCACTATCCAGGGCGGTACGGCGATCGTCGTATGGGCGCAAGTGCATGGCTAGGGTAGACAACCGGGGCGGGTGCGATTTCCCCTGGTTATGCACTGCGATTCGGCCCAGCTATTCTTAGCTAGAGAATTAAGAAACTACTTGGTGAACGATAGATAAAAACAACGAATATGTTGCTTTTATCTAATAACCTAATCAAGCGTGCACTTTGCCAAAATCTGTAATAAACATAAAATTCTTTCTGCTGCGATCGCAGTAGAAATGTCACAAAATGTTCAATTCAGAAGTCTTTAAGCAGAGCTATACTTGTAGAGTAAGTTGAGCTGAAAGAGGCCATTTCAAAGGAAAAACTGAACATAAAAGCAACAAAGAAGTTGCTAAAAGCGGGCGTCCTTTTATCTCGCTCTACAGATAAGAAAGAGCCTTTTGATACTTTTTATCGCAAATTTTGGTCAGTCATGAACAATCGGGCTTCCTGAAATTTAGATAGCTCTCCTATAGGCTATTTGCAAAAGCACTCTTGATATTTCGCAGGCTCAACATTTACCAGCTGCCGCCACAACTAACAAGGATTCACTATGATTGCCGATCATTTACCTCTTCCAACCCAAGCTGACCTGGATGACTCGCGAGATGCCGTCGCCGACTTCCAGCCCGGCCTCTGGCAAAAATCTATCGATCTGCGCGACTTCATTCAGCGCAACTACACCCCCTACACCGGGGATGGCACCTTTCTGTCTGCCGCCACCCCTCGCACCGAGACCCTTTGGGGCCAGGTAAAAGAGCTGATGGCCCTAGAACGCGAAAAAGGCGTACTCGATGCCGATACCGCCGTGCCCTCGGGCATTACCAGCCACGCACCGGGCTATATCGACGCCAAGCTTGAGCAAATCGTTGGTCTGCAAACCGACTGGCCCCTGAAGCGCGCCATCATGCCCTTCGGCGGCATTCGCGTGGTCGAAGCTAGCCTCAACGCCTACGGCTACGAGCTGGACCCGGCCACCAAAGAGACCTTCACCCGCTACCGCAAAACCCACAACGACGGCGTGTTTGACGCCTACACCGCCGAAATGCGCCGCTGCCGTAAGTCGGGCATCATCACCGGGCTGCCCGACGCCTACGGGCGGGGCCGGATTATCGGCGACTACCGACGGGTGGCGCTGTATGGCTGCGATCGCCTGATTGCCGACAAGCAGGCCCAAAAGACCAGCCTGGAACTCGACAGTCTCGACGAAGCCAACATTCGCCTGCGCGAAGAGATCTCTGAGCAAATCAAAGCCCTCAACGAGCTGAAGGAACTGGGCAGCGCCTATGGCTGCGACCTGGCCCGACCTGCCATCACCGCTCAAGAGGCGGTGCAGTGGCTCTACTTTGGCTACCTGGCAGCAGTCAAAGAGCAAAATGGCGCAGCCATGTCGCTGGGGCGGGTGTCCACCTTTCTCGATATCTACTTCGAGCGCGACCTGCGGACGGGCCGGCTGAGCGAAGCCGAAGCCCAGGAAATCATCGACCACTGTGTGATGAAGCTGCGCCTGGTGCGGTTTTTGCGCACCCCCGACTACAACGCCCTGTTTAGCGGCGACCCCACCTGGGTGACCGAGTGCATTGGCGGTATGGGCCTCGACGGCAGACCCCTGGTGACCAAGACTAGCTTCCGCATGCTGCACACCCTGGTCAACCTCGGCCCCGCCCCCGAACCTAACCTGACGGTGCTGTGGTCTGAGCGGCTACCCGAGGCCTTCAAGCGCTACTGCGCCGAGGTCTCGATTCAAACCAGCTCAATTCAGTATGAAAACGACGACCTGATGCGGCCCTATTGGGGCGACGACTACGGCATCGCCTGCTGCGTCTCGGCCATGCGCATCGGCAAGCAGATGCAGTTCTTCGGGGCGCGGGTGAATATGGCCAAGTGCCTGCTCTACGCCATCAACGGTGGTAAAGACGAGCACTCCGGCGACCAGATTGCCCCGGCCTACGCGCCCATCACTGGCGACGTGCTCGACTACGCCGAGGTGTGGCCCCGCCTGGTGCAAATGATGGCCTGGCTGGCCAAAACCTACGCCAACACCATGAACGTCATCCACTACATGCACGACAAGTACTGCTACGAGCGGTTGGAGATGGCCCTGCACGATCGCGACGTGGTGCGCACCATGGCCTACGGCATGGCGGGTCTGTCGGTGGTGGCCGACAGCCTCTCGGCTATCAAGCACGCCCGAGTGCGGGTGGTCAGGGATGATCGCGGCCTGGCGGTCGACTACATCGTCGATGGCGACTTTCCTAAGTACGGCAACAACGATGACCGGGTAGACAGCATTGCAGTCGAACTCGTCCAGACCTTTATGGCCGAACTGCGCAAGCACAAGACCTACCGCGACGCGGTGCCCACCCAATCCATCCTCACCATCACCTCCAACGTGGTCTACGGCAAAAAGACCGGCAACACCCCCGACGGTCGCCGCGACGGTGAGCCTTTTGCCCCTGGGGCCAACCCCATGCACGGACGCGACAGCAACGGTGCCGTAGCCTCCCTGGCCTCGGTGTCCAAGCTGCCCTACCGCGATGCCCAGGACGGCATTTCGAACACGTTTTCGATTGTGCCGGGAGCGCTGGGGAGAACGGAGTGCGATCGCATCGACAACCTGGCCGCCCTGCTCGACGGCTACGTGCGCGATGGCGGCTTCCACCTCAATGTCAACGTGTTTAACCGCGAGACCCTGCTCAACGCGATGGACCACCCCGAACTGTACCCGCAGCTCACCATCCGGGTCTCGGGCTACGCGGTGAACTTCATCAAACTAACCCGCGAACAGCAGCTAGATGTCATCAACCGCACCTTCCACGAACGCTGCTAACCCCTCAGCCCCTCTCAGCCCACCGCCGAGAGGGGCTTACTACTTGCGACCAGAAACCGAAAGCAGATCGTAGGGTGGGCACTGCCCACCATCCCCCTCGGCCTCTACCCCAAAATGTCCGATGGCTCAGTTTAATTCCCCTTCCCACCTTCTAAAACCGACCCTCTTCTAAGCAACCAAGAGGGTAATCGGCTTTAGCAGTTATCAAAGGTGGGCAATGCCCACCC
>PYER01000515.1 GCA_003017855.1 filamentous cyanobacterium CCT1 | reverse complement strand
GTCTACGGCTGTTTGGTCCTAACCGATGGTCACGAACAGAAAGTACCCGCTTGGCCCTTTGCGATCGCCGCCTTTGCCCTGGGGGCATTTGCACTGCTCCCTTACCTGATTTTACGAACGCCCAATCGCCGCTTTACGGGCCCAAAATCACGCCTAATTCAGGTGGTTGAATCTCGCTGGATAGGAGGGCTGCTGGCAGTTAGCGCCACCGCTATCCTGGGCTATGGGCTATGGGCTGGCGACTGGCCCAACTTGATCGACCAGTGGCGCAGCAGTCGGTTCATCCATGTCATGGGGCTGGATTTTGTCCTGCTCTGGCTGCTGGTGCCAACTCTGTTGGGGGACGATATGGCCCGCCGACAATTGGATAGCCCAGGGACGTTTTGGCTAACGGCTCTGATTCCCCTAGTGGGTCCAGCGAGCTATTTGATGCTCCGGCCTCCACTTTCAATAGAGTTGGCCGGGAGAGAACAGTCATCTGCAGCCTCGAGTTCAATTCAATAGCGGCATGAAAAGATGCCTTACAAACCGCTACACCTTTGTTACGTATCCGTTACGTCAGCAGAGCTAGCTAGGGGAACTTACTGAAAGTTTATGCCCACATCCGTGTTCTTACTTAGAACTTGTTCCGTAGAAGCTCCGACTCGGTAACAATTAACGCAAGGCCACACTGGGAAAAGGCGAAGACCAGCATGGCTGGTTGCCGATCACTTTCCTGTAACTAACGGAGCAAGCGCAATGTCTATTTCTTCCGCCTCCAAAGGCCTGCTAACTGCCCTGATGGTGGCTAGCGGGTTGATCGCTACGGGTGCACCCCAGGCCCAGGCCCAGGATCGTTCCCTTTGGCTTCATAACGGTGACTACACGACCGTGAGCGGATACCTGATCGCTGGGGAGTCAGTCTATGGTGAATGCGACCAGGACTGTGCTGATTTAGACCTGTTCCTCTACGATGCCGTTTCCGGTGAACTGGTCTATGAGGATTCAGCGATAGATGCAGTGCCTTTTGTCACAGCTCCCTGGGACGGAGATTTCATTGTTGAAGTGGTCATGCCTGACTGCGCGCATCCTGAAGGATGTGCCGTTTGGTTAAGCTCTGACTACGGTTTCTAGCCCGTCTGGCCATGGCAATCTCCCCGGCTGAAGCCCCGGCTGGGGGCTGTCAACCAAGGGCCACACCTGGGGACATGCCCGTTGAGCTGATTTTTTAGTGGTGACAGCGGGTTAAAACGGGGCGAACGTTTTGCAAATCAATCAACTTGAAGCGGATGTTGGGGGCAGTTACCCAGCGTCCGCTTTTTGCTCGCCGCCGAGCTAGACCTGGTTCTAGAGACCATTCCCATCGGATTCTCAGCTAGACTCAGTATCCTGAAGACGACGTTCTACAGTTAACAATGCACGCAGCCGCCCCGATTACGACCGATGTTGTCCTGGTGGGGGGTGGTCATACCCACGCCATTACGCTGCGGCGGCTGGCCATGGTGGATTTATCGGGGGTGCAGCTAACCCTGATTACGAACCTGGCGGATACGCCCTATTCAGGGATGTTGCCCTGTCATATTTCTGGGCTTTATGGATTCGACGAGTCCCACATTGACCTGCGGCCACTGACCCGCTTCGCCCGCTGTCGACTTTTGATGGATCGGGCTGTTGGTTTAGATAGTGAGAACCAGCAGGTAATCTGTGCCCACCATCCGCCGATCGCCTACGATGTGCTCTCCATCGATACGGGCAGTACCCCGGCGACGGTGAACGTGCCGGGATCTCAGGAATACGCGATTCCTGCTAAGCCGGTGCCAGATCTGCTGGAGCGCTGGCGATATTTGATCGAGCAGGTGCGGGTGCAGCCCGATCGCCCCTGGACCCTGGTGGTAGTGGGCGGTGGGGTCGGCGGCGTGGAGCTGACCCTAAATATGCAGGAGCGGCTACATCGGCTGCTGCAAGACCTGGGGAGATCGCCCGATCAGCTCACGATTCATCTGTTCCACCGGGGAGATCACCTGGCCCCAGGACGTAACCGCTGGACTCAAAAGCGGCTAGAAAAGATTTTTCGCCAGCAGAAAATTCAACTGCACCTGGAAGAAGACGTCACGGCGATCGAGGCGGCAGCGGACGGACAGCACTATTTTGTCCGCAGTAGCACGGGCCGGGTGGTGAGCTGCGATCGCGTCTTCTGGGTGACGAC
>PYER01000191.1 GCA_003017855.1 filamentous cyanobacterium CCT1 | reverse complement strand
AGATGTGTATAAGAGACAGGTGTAACCCTCGTCAAACTCGGCAGGCGTCGTGCGGCGCGGGCCAGTGGCCGGGTCGTTGAGGTAAACCCAGCGAGCATCGCGGCCCTCCACCACCAGAAAATGGTTGAAGTGCCAGAACACAATGAAGGGTGGCTCCAGCTCCAGCACCCGCTCCAGGCTCTTTTTAAAGCCTTTAGCCACCATGCCGTAGTTACGGGCCGCCTTGAGCAGACTAGCGGCGGTCACCCCATCGCGCGAGACGCCGCAGGCTTGGCGCAACTCGGCCAGGGGCACAATTTTGCCGTGGTAGCCCAGCACCTTACCCAGGGCCGCCGCGCCGCATTCCACCGCCTCCATTTGCAGCACGGTGGGGGTTTTGACCCGCCTGAGACGAGATTGGGTTGCAGGAATCAGGAAGACCATGGCCAAATTGGTGGATTACGACAGGGAGCAATTTTCACGGAGTGGCGAACCCTTTAGCCCTCGCCCTTTGCCCCCGCTAGAAGAGATGATCTAAGCCAGTCTCTTGTCCCCTTTCCCGGGGGGAGAGGGCTAGGGTGAGGGCGTTTAGGGCATTGACCCCCAGGAGCATCACCATCTGTAAAGGACTCCCCTACCGATCTAAAAACGGCAGCACAAACACAATCGGCGGCTTTTGAGCCAGGGTGACGCGGCCCTCGATCGCCACCCCCGGTACGATGGTGTTGGGCGGCATCGCCTGCACCATGGGGGCCAGATGGGCCAAAACCTCTAGCCCGCCCGCGTAGGGGTCTTCGCCCCGGCGCGCCTGGGTAAGGGTGAGGGGGCTAGGCTCAACCACTTCAATCACCTCAGCCAGCACTCCCGGTTCGCTGTAGGGCACCAGCGTTTCGGGCATCAGCACAACATCCATCCCGGCCCGCAGCTGCCCCCGGTAGCGATTGTCGAAGATCAGCAGGGCTACCAGCTGGGGCGAATTGTCGGCCTGCACCAGCAGGCCCCGACCGTGGGTGGTGACGGGGATGCGCCCAAAAATGCTCCAGCCCAGGCCCAGACCCAGCAGCACGGCCAGGGTGCCCAGGGGCAGCCAGGTCTTGAGGGTGACCAGCTTCATCAGCTCGTCCAGCCGCTCGGGCGACGACAGGCGCTCCAGCGACTCCTGGCGAAACAGGTTTTCGCGCTCAGCCACGACCGTTTACCCCCAGCTGCGCCAGCATCCAGCCAAACTTTTTGGCCCCTTCAGAGGCCTGATTCAGGTCGTCCATGTCGAGTTCGTCGTCCAGGCGGGCTTCGGCGCCGGGCTCCATCAGCCGCATACCCACGGTCTGCAGCTGCTCTATCAGCTGAATGGCGATGATGCGGTAAAAGCGGGAGGCAAAGCTGTCGTCCACCTGCAGTTTGGTGGCCAGGGTAGGGCGGGGCAGGGCAAACACCAGGGCTTCACCCAGCGATCGCACCGTCACGGGCAGGGGGCGAAAGTCTAGGAAGGAGATGATCCCCGGCATGCTGCCCTGGGAGAGAGTGGAAAAGATAGGCTGGTCGCGCGTGCTGTGCTCTAGCCCCAAAAAGCACAGGGCCAGGGGGTTAAAGGTATCCTGGGGGGCAGACATGGCCAGCTGCCCGTCCAGCAAAATGGTCAGCGACTCGACCGGACGCCCCGCCTGTAGCAGCACTCGCCCCGCCGGGATGGTCTCGATCTGACCGAAGGAGGTGAGCCAATCGATATCGCTGTCGCGCAGTTCGCCAAACACTGTTAGCACGTCATTGCCCGAGCGATCGCCCCCAAACCGCACCCGGTCGGGATGCTCAAATATGCGGCGCAGTCGGTCGGCCAGCTGCAGCGCGATCGCGTGGTAAAAATGGGCCGCAAAGGCTACATCTTCCGCCAGCTTGGCCTGCACCTGGGCCACCGGCAGCGACAGTATCAGCGTCGATCTCAGCGCCTTTACCGCCGTCAAGTTGGGGGCGTCGAGCAGTGGGCTAAAGCCCACCAGTTCCCCCTGACCCAGTTCGTCGATCAGCACCGCCTCGTCCAATGCGCCCTGGGTAGCGGCACTTTCGCCCAGGCTGCCGTCAATAACGAGAGAGATGCGATCGGGCATCCGGTGGGGATGCAGCACGCTCTGGCCCGTTGTCAGCGGTTGGTGCTCCCCGTGGGCAATCATCCAGTCCAGGTCGGCATTACTGAGCACTCGCAGCAGGGTATCTGTCATGTGACCGTAGAGGTGCAACAAAACCATCCTAGAGGCGGTTTATCCACAGGAAGTCACTTTACAAAAGTAAAAGATTTTATCCAGCATTCCCAACCTTAAAAGCCCATTTTTTCGTTAGCAAGTACTTCTCTCACACCTCATCTTCCTGAAGAGAAGCCACTGCCTGTTTAGATTAAACGCTTCTGAAAACGAAAGAATAATCCACATATTTTTCTGAAACGAAAAGCACAAAATATAAGCAATAATTAATGCGGTTTTAATTTACTTCTCATGGATTTCTCATAAAGCGCTAATGCGAGTTTCGCATGGGTGAATTACGTCGCCAATATCCATCCTGATCCCTTGCTAAGGGGAGAGCAACGTGAACCTTCAACAGCCAGGAATTGGAGGGCTACCTAGAACTTAGTGATGATATAAGCAGGTCGGCAGAACCTTGTATGGGACGCGTTAGGCCTTGCCGTAACGTATCAAAACCCTGGCCAGCATGGGTTAGCGCAGCGTAACCCATCCTACAGTGATCTGATGTTTAATTTGCCCTGCCTGCTTACCTCACTTAATTAATAGTTGTCATATGCTCTCTGCCCATTAAGCACCGATTTTTTCAAGCAGACAGATCGAAGCGGTGAGTTTTAGGATGAGCGTGCAAGCCAAACCGGAGGATTTCCAAATGCTTGAAGATACCAAAGTTGTTGCCGAAGATGAGTCACTGTCTGATGATCAGCTTAAAGAAGTCGCAGGCGGTGTTGACTTCGATCAGCTGCGCCAGGAGAATCTAGATAAAGATGCCTCTCGCCTCGATGAAATTCGTCGCGAGAATCTGGAAAAAGACTAAACATTCGGCATTGTGGAGCCTGCATCTGGTAGACTCTACCGCAGAATTCCCTGTTGTTGAATGTTTTTCCCTGAAAGCCTTTGCTGAGTTAAGCAGAGGCTTTTTATTATTGGGCCGCTCAGAGCTATTGTCCCCTTTGGTCAAGGGGGAACAGAGTAAAACTTGAACAGCTCAAAACTGAGGAGATTCAGAAGTCAGCAATGCTGCTGGTTGCCTGACACATGTCTACTATAGGTTAGGTGAAGCGGAGCGGAACCCAACACTTGCCGAGAAGTTAGGACTTATTGAGTTCTGCTAGCGCGCCGCCCAACCTAGGATTTGTCAAGGGTTTTGGCGTTATGTCTGGCAACCAGATGCTGGTGTCCTCACTCAATCGAGAACCGCTATAACCCTTGGAGAAAATCTATGGACAATCGATATTCGTTTGTGGGCGGCGATAGCGGAGCGTGGCGAGTAGCAGAGATCAGGGCCATTATCGGTGACGGACTGGCGACCGTTGAACGGGTCGATGTCGTCAACCAGGCTGTAGCAGAGGCGCCGCCCAACAGCCGCTGGGTGCTGCAAAGTTTTACCAGTAATGTCCGCTATGCCAGGCGAAATGAAATCACCAAACTTCGAGCTGTGCAGCCCAGCTTAAATCGCAGCGAGGCGGCGATCGCGGTGCTAATTCCCATCAAGAAAAATACTCGATGGTGGGCGATGGCCCAGGATGAGCGCCGCGCCATTTTTGAAGAACAATCGCACCACACGGCGATGGGGATGGAGTATCTGCCGCAGGTGGCCCGACAGCTGCACCACTGCCGCGATTTAGGCGAGCCCTTTGACTTTCTCACGTGGTTTGAGTTTGCGCCTGAGCATACCCAGGCGTTTGATGACCTGCTGCAGCGCCTGCGCGACAGCCCAGAATGGGACTACGTGGAGCGTGAGGTCGAGGTGCGCCTGGAGCGCGAGACGCAGGTTAATTAACCTCAGCCTCAGGTTGGCGCTGGCGGTGCTGTACCGTACTGGGGAACATAGGGGCCATGATAGAGTTGCCGATATTCAATCCGGTACCACTCCCTACTTGACCATGACCAATCGACGTAAATGGCTCAATATTGGCCGCTATGGTGCGCTCCGGCGGCTGGGGTTAGCTGCCATCGCCGCTCTGCTCAGCCTGGTTATTTTGGCCCTGGGCAGCCGCCCCCTGCTGACCCGGGCCGATACCGGTGAGGCTAACCCCTCAGAACCCGCCGCCGTCTGGGTAGAGGCCGATGCGGGCACACCCTGGAAAATTTTTGGCCTGGAAATCGTCGGCAAAATCATGAGCGCTCAGACCGATGGGGCTTATTCTGTGGTGATTAGCACCACGCCGCCGGAGGGCGGCCCGCCCCTGCACGTGCATGAGCATGAGGACGAACTGTTTTACATCATTGAGGGCACCTACGAGTTTCGCTTTGGGGACGAGACGATTCTCGCCAGCGCGGGCGATTTGGTGCACCTGCCTGCCCACATTCCCCACAAGTTTCGCAATGTTGGCTCAGAGCCGGGGATGGCGATGAACACCATGACTCCCGGCGGTTTTGAGCAGTTTTTTGTGGAGATCGATCAGCTCCCCAAAGAGCAACCCCTCGATCGCAGCCAGGTAGCGGCGATCGCCAGCCGCTACGGCCTCCAGTTTTTACCCGAGTCGCCTAGCGCTGAACGCTAGCTCGCCGCCACAGTGTGAATTTTGAGAAAGTTGGTGCCCTTGGGGGTGTTGGCGGGCACGCCGCCCATCACCAGCAGCTTGTCGCCGGGGTCGACCAGGTGGCGCGATCGCAGACTGCCCTCAGCCACCGCCACCATGTCCTCAAAGGTTTGGGGAAAATCGTCGAGCAAAATGGGCTTGACCCCCCAGATCAGGTTCATCCAGTGGTAGACCGTGGCCTTGGGGGTGCAGGCCACCACCAGCGCCTTGGGTCGCTCGCCGGAGGCAATGGTGGCGGTATAGCCCGTCTCGGTAAAGCAGACGATGTACTTGAGGCCGAGGGTTGAGTCGATAGCGTTGAGGGCTTCGCTGATGGCGTGGGTTTCATCGCTGAGGGCAGCGGGCTGGTTGACAAAGGCCAGGTCCTGCTCCACGTCGCCGGCAATGCGGGCCAGCATCTCGACCGCCCGCACCGGAAACGCCCCCACCGCCGACTCGCCCGACAGCATCACCGCGTCGGTGCCGTCGAGGATGGCGTTGGCGACGTCGCTGGCTTCGGCCCGGGTGGGGCGCGGGTTTTGAATCATGCTCTCCAGCATCTGGGTGGCGGTAATCACCGGAATGCAGCGGCGGTTGCACTCGCGAATGATGTGCTTTTGCAGCATCGGCACCTTTTCGGCCCGCATCTCCACCCCCAGATCGCCCCGCGCCACCATCACGGCATCGACCACCGCCAAAATTTCGTCCAGGTTGCGAATGGCCTGGGGCTTCTCGATTTTGGCCAGCACCGGGGTATGGCTGGCCCCCAAACTGGCCAGCAGGTCCTTGAGGGTGAGAATATCCTGGGCCTGGCGCACAAAGCTCAGCGACACAATATCGACCCCCTGGGCAACGCCGAACTCGACGTCCTGGATGTCTTTGTCGGTCAGGGAGGGCAGGCGCAGGGTGAGGTCAGGCAGGTTGACCCCCTTGCGGCTCTTGAGCGGCCCGCCCTGGATCACGCGGCAGATGACTTTGGCCTCGGCGATCGCCTCTACCCGCAGCTCCAGCAGTCCGTCGTCGAGCAGAATCTGCATGCCGGGCTGGGCTTCCTCGGCCAGGTAGGGGTAGTCAATGCCGATGCCGCCCGCGATGGCGCCCTCCTGATCGAGGGGCACCAGCGTCACGGTGGTCCCTTCTTCTAAATCGATGGGGCCGTTGGGCAACTGGCCGACGCGAATTTTCGGCCCCTGCAGGTCTTGCAGCAGGGTGATAGGCGTGTCGTGCTCGTCCGCGACCTCGCGCAGCAGGGCGATTGTGCGGGCGTGGTCGTCATAGCTGCCGTGGGAAAAGTTGAGCCGAGCCACGTTCATGCCCGCCTCGATCATGCGCTTGAGAATGGCTTTGGAGCTGCTGGCGGGGCCGATAGTGGCCACGATTTTGGTGCGCCGGGTCAAGGAGTCCATGGCAGTAGCCCAGTGAGCAGGGATCGCCCCCAGTATAGGCACAGTTTTTGGGATCCTATGTAGCCCTGGCTTCATTGCGCCAGCGTGGGGCTAGTTTGCGACTCAAACGGCGATCGCGGGGCTCAGCCCCGGGGCCAGTTCACCAGCAGCTGTTCAGCCTCGGGGGCGGGTAGGGGTTTGGCAAAGCAGTAGCCCTGGGCGTAGGGACAGCCCAGCTGGCGCAGCTGTTCAAGCTGATCCTCGGTTTCGACGCCCTCGGCGATCGCGGCCATGCCCAAACTTTGGGCCAGAGCCAAAATGGCCTGCACCATGGCCACCCCGCGTGGGTCGGCCTCCATCGACTGAATAAAGGAGCGATCGATCTTGAGAATTTGCATCGGAAACTGGTGCACCATGCTGAGCGACGAGTAGCCGGTGCCAAAGTCGTCGATGCCCAGTTGAATACCGCGATCGCTGAGGGCTTTGAGCATGACCTCAGCGGTCTGGGGATTTTCGATCAGGGCGCTTTCGGTAATTTCGAGGCGCAGGTAGCGGCTGCTCAAGCCGGTGACGGACAGGGCCTCGTCGATAGTGTCGATCAGGTGGGGATGGGCAAACTGCTTCACCGACAGGTTGACGCTAACCACCAGATCCTGGGCCTCGGGCCGGTGCTGCCGCCAGTGCTGAAGCTGCTGACAGGCCTGCCGCTGGGTCCATTCGCCAATCGCCAAAATCAGCCCGGTCTCTTCGGCCAGCGGGATAAAGGTGCTGGGCGAAATCAGCCCCCAGCGGGGATGGTGCCAGCGCACCAGGGCCTCAAAGCCAATCAGCCGGTGGTGAACCAGATCGACAATCGGCTGGTAGTGCAGGGTCAGCTCGTGGCGATCGATCGCCCGCTGCAGGTCGTTTTCGAGGGTGAGGCGGGTGGCGACCTGCTCGTACATGGCGGGGTCAAACAGGGCCGAGCGTCCCCGACCGTTCTCTTTGGCCTGGTACATGGCGGTGTCGGCGTCGCGCAAAAAGTCGACAGCCTCCACGGCCCCGGTCAGGCTGGAGGCAATGCCCACGCTGGCGCTGATGAAAATCTCGCGCCCCTCCAGCACCAGCGGCGTTTGCAGAACCCGGTGAATGCGATCGGCCACGCCCTGGGCGTCGTCAATCACGGCGATGGGGTTGAGCAAAATGGCAAATTCGTCGCCCCCCAGCCGGGCCACCAGATCTCCTTCTCGCACCACGGAACCCAGGCGACGGGCGCACTCAATCAGCAGCTGGTCGCCCACCAGGTGACCGAGACTGTCGTTGATCACCTTGAAGCGATCGAGGTCGATGAACAGCACCGCAAAGATCACCGCCTCAGACGCCTTGGCCGCCGCCACCGCCGCATTAAGCTGCTCCATAAAAAAGGCCCGGTTGGGCGAGCCGGTCAGGGGGTCGTGCAGGGCCTCGTAGGCGAGCCGATCTTCAATCAGCTTGCGATCGGTGATGTCGGTGAGGGTGCCGACCAGGCTGGTGACCACCCCCAGGGCATTGTGCTGGGCCTGCCCCAGCAGCTGCACGACCCGGCGACTGCCGTCGGCACGCACGATCGCCCCCTCCAGATTGAGCGCCTGGCCGGTGCGGCTGGCTGCGGCCAGCTGCTGCTGCCACCGGGGGCGATCGCTGGGGTCCAACGCGGCCAGCTGCTCGTCCAGCGAGGGCGGTACCGGGCGGGGGCTGAGACCAAAGATGCGAAACATTTCCTCCGACCAGGTGAGCTGCTGGCTGGGCAGGTACAGCTCCCAGCTGCCGGTGTGGGCAATGCGCTGGGCCTCTTTGAGGCGGCTCTCGGCCCGCTGCCGCTGGCGCAGCTCGCGCTGGGCCTGGGCTAGGGTTTGGGCCTGCTGCACAGCGATCGCCAGCTGGTCAGCCACGGTTTGCACTAGCTCAATCTCGGCGGTTTTCCACGAGGGCTCAGCCCCCTGGCGGTGAATGGCCAATCGTCCCCAGGGCCGGGGATGGCTGAGATAGAGCGGTACCAGCTGCCAGCTGCCGGGTAGCGCGTCGAGCAGCGCGTCGGGAATGGTGGTGTCGAGCTGGGAGCTGCGCTGGAGCCAGTCGGCCCCGGCCCCCGACCCATCGCCCAAGCCACAACCAGGCCCAGGGTCAGCCAGGGTGCGAAAGAGCAGGCTGGGCAAATCGGGGTTGGCCCGGTGCTCGGCAATCACTCGCCAGTGGTGGTCAGCGGGTCGATACATTTGAATATCGACGTGGTCAGCCTGAAGCAGGTGGGCAATTTCGCGGGCGGCGGTGTTAAAGATGCTATCTAGATCGAGCGACTGGCGAATGGCCTGCACCACCCGGTTGAGGGCCTGCTCGCGGCGAATCTGGTGCTCAATTTGCTCGTAGGCCCGCTTACGGCTGGTGATATCTTGAAAGTACACGGCCAGCCCTTCCTGGGTGGGGTAAACGTGGAACTCGCACCAGCTGTCGGAGTGGGCCATGTAGTCCTCAAAGGTGAGGCTGACCCGCTCGGCCATGGCCCGACGCAGCTGCCTGGACACCTGGGTACCCAGCAGCTCAGGGAACTCGTACCACAGGTTTTGGCTCAGCACCTGGTGGCGCGATCGCCGCAAAAACTGCTCAGCCCGCTGGTTGAGGTAGATAAACTGCCAGTTTTGGTCGAGGGCAAAAAAGGCGTCGGTAATGCTCTCTAGAATGTTGTTAATGCGCTGGTGGGAGACCTGCAGCGCCTGCTCGGCGGCCTGACGCTCGGCCTCCTGCTGTCTGCGTTCGGCCTCGCCGCGTTTGCGCTCGCTGATATCCTGCGACACCCCAATGCTAAACAGCGGCTGGCCGTCGTCATCGCACACCAGGCACACCGTCAGCGCCACCCAGATGAAGTGGCCGTCTTTGTGGCAGTAGCGCTTCTCCATGGCGAATGAAGGGATTTCACCGGCTATCAGCCGACGGTACTGCTGCAAGTCAAACACCAGATCCTCGGGATGGGTGAAGTCGGCAAAGTTTTTCTCCAGCAGATCCTCGCGGCTAAAGCCCAGCATGCGGCAGATGCCAGGGTTTACATCGAAGAGTTGGCCGCTCAATTCAGCCTGGCAAATGCCCAGGTCAATTTGCTCAAAAATGGCTCGAAATCGGGCTTCAGCCGCACTCAGGGTCGCCAGTATGGCCTTGCGCTCGGTAATATCTTTGCCGACCGAGAGCAGGCAGGTCTGGTCGTTGAGCTGAGTGATCTCCGAGGAAACCAGCAGCGTGCGGGTCTGGCCATTGGCCAGGTGCGAGTCAATCTCGATGTTTGTAATGCAGCCGCGATCGCGGATTTGTCGGCGCAGGTCAGCAAACTGCCGCCGGTTGTGAACCAAACCCAGATCGGCGGGGCGGCGGCCAATAATTTCGCCGCTCGATCGCCCCAGCCAGCGAGCATAGCTGGCGTTGACCAGCAGATGGCGACCCTCGGGAAAGGTAGTCACCGCCATGGGGTCGGGGCTGTGGTGAAACAGGCTGGCAAACGCGTTTTGGGTCTGGCGCAGGCACGACTGCATGGTGTACTGCTCGCAGGCCAGCGACAGACTGATCGAGGCGGTGCGCAGCAGCTTAACGGTAGCCGGTGGCCAGGCGGTGCGGTGCGCAGCGGCACCCCCACAGTTATGGCCAGAGTCATGGCCGGAGTCGTCGCCAGTGCGACTAACGATTAAAAACCCAAAGTACTGCCCGTGGCAGCGCAGGGGCAGTATCAGCACGGTGCCGCCACCCAGGCGGCTCAACAGCGATCGCTCTGCTACCGGAAAGCTGCTCATCGCCCCGCTCAGCATTCCGCCGCGAGCCAGCACCTCGTGCCACCGCTGCAGCTGGCTGAGGGGCAGGTTTTGCAAGCTACTCTGGTCAAGGCTAGCGACCCCTGGGGAGTGCCAGGCGGCTCGCAGGCTGGTCAGGGTTTTGCCGTCGCCGTCCAGGTGGGTTTCAAATAAAGCAACCCCCTGGGCCTGACTGGCTACCCCCAACAGCTTCAGGCAGCGGCTAAACACCCGCAGGCGGTTTTGCCCCTCCAGGCCCAAAAGCTGATAGTGAATATTGGTCAAGATCGTCAGGCTGCGATCGGAGGGGGGCGTCAGAGGGCCGTCAACCTGGTCGTCCAGGGCGGGGTCCTCCCGCCAGTGGGCAGGGAGTACAGTTTCTCCGGTCCCATCGCTGTGGGCCTGCCCGGCGCTCTCGACCCTACCCTTTGCGCCGATAGCATGACTCTCGGCAACAGCCCGGTAGAGGCGCTGGCGCGGCACCAAACCACAAATTTGATCCTGAGCATCGACCACCAGCAGGTAGCGGCAGTTAGCGGCCTGCATAGCCTGAAACGCCGTTTCAACCCCATCGTCAGGGCGCAAAATGGGCACCTGCGGCACCAGGCTTAAACCAATGGGGGTCGTGGTCGTGTCTACCCCAGCCGCTACGCAGCCGAGCACTTCCTGCTCGGTAAAGAGCCCCAAAATATTGCCCCCAGCCGCCACAACGACGCATCTCAACGTCTGCTCCTGCATCACCTGCGCGGCCTCTCGAATCGAGGCCTGGGGAGTGAGCACCGCGGGCAGCACGTCGACTAAGTCGCCTACGCAGAGCGCGCCGATCGGGTCAGAGAACAAAGATGCGGCTGGGATCGGGGCGCAGGATTCGGTCGCACTGACAACAAAAAAATCTGAGTTTGAGAGAGCGGCCATAGCCGACACACCCCGACCGGTAAGGTTATAGCGTTGGCCAGATAGCTCCACACCAGGTAGACGGTCTGCAGACAGTGGCCGAAGACAGTGAGCTAGGGGCTATCTACAGGGCGAGCGTCCAGATTGGCAGCCATTGAGTGACCCACAGGTAGACGATTGTGCCCTGGTGGCAACAGCAAATAGTGACCCCAAAGTACCCATTTAATCAAGTTCACCACCCCCACCTACAAGTTATGTGGGGGCAAGTTATGTAGGGGCGAAAGGGTTTCTCTCGCCATTGGGAACCGGCCAGGCCAGATTTGGGCCAAACCCCAGCGGTGCCTTTATGGTCAAACCGTGACGCCGAGGGCGCCTCATCAGTTCTGGCTACCATCCTGATCCGGCAGCATTGCCACGCCTGACCCTAAAGACAGGATAGGGCTGTAGCCGCTGATTCTTAGGCCATCAGCCGTTGGTGACGACCGTCCCTGGAAGCCCGAGCCTAGCTCCTGGGCGTTGAGGTCTCTACCAAGTTTAAGTCCGCCTGCACCTCCTGGCGCAGCCGGGTTAGGGTTTTTGAGGCATCAGTCTCTTGCAGGATGGCGGCCAGGGTAGCACTAACCCCCTCAGGACCCCAGGTGCAGCCCTGCTCTAGATAGGTTTTGGCGGCCTTGCCTACGGTATAAGACCCGTAGCCTGCGGCACTGGCCTGGGCGGTCATGGCTCCAGCTAGTGCCGCAACTCCGGTGGCGCTATCGATTAGGGTGACCAGGGCGGCGGTGGTTTTGCCCGCCCCCAGCAGCCCGCTGCCCACCTCGCTCAGCAGCAGGGTGCCGGAGCTTTTAAGAATCGCCCGCCACAGTCGCCCAGCCTCGTGGCCGGTAATCGGAAAGCCGTAGAGCCGCGCCAGGGTGCGAATCATCACCAGGTCGATGACAACACCGCCCAGCAGATCGAGGCCAGCGATGGGGTTGAGGGCAACGGCGGCGGCTTTGTACTTGGCAAACTGCCAGATGGTTTCGTCGGCGCGATCGCCGTGCAGACGACTCACGTGGCCCACCATTTCGCCCTCAATGGCGCGGGCGTTGCGCAGGGCGTTGAGGGCGACCAAAGCAGCACCATCCTCAGCCGCGATCGCTAGCAATGCCTGACGCAGGGACTCAATCTGGGGGGGCTGGGGCTCCCACTCTTCGCTGGTGCGACCGTCGGGCCACTCAACCCGTACCTTGAGTGGGGCAGGGCTGGCGGCTACGGTCACTACATCGTCGACCGCTAGCGAGCTGCTGGAGCTAGCCTGGCCCAGGTCGGTGCGCAGCTTTTGCAGGGTCTGGTACACCTCCTGGCGATCGATATCGGGGTAGAGATCGCTTTTGTTGAAGACCAGCAGCAGCGGCTTCTGCCCCCGCTGCAGCTCCAGCAGGGCCTCGTATTCAAAGGGGGTGATATCTCCCGACACGACAAACAAGATTAGATCGGCCTGGGTCGCGACCGTCTGGGCCATTTCGGCGCGCACGTCGCCCCCCACCTCATCCAGGCCGGGGGTATCGATCAGCTCGATTTGCCACGGGAGGCCGTTCTCAACCCCGGTCTTTACCTCCGGCTGCCAGTACACCGATCGCGGCCATCGGGTAACGCCGTGTAGCGGGCCAGTTTCGAGAATATTTTCGCCGACCAGGGCATTGATTACCGCCGACTTGCCCCGGCTGACCAGGCCAAACACCGCCACCCGCAGGCAGCGCGACTCAAGCTTGGCCGTCAGGCTTTGGAGCTGGCCCAGCCCAGTTTTGACCGCCGCCAGAGTGACCCCCTGCTCAGGGTCCCCCTGCAGCGCAGTGGAGTAGCGGGAGACAGCTTGACTCAGGGTGTGGCGAGCGCGTTGAAGGAGGGGGGAGGGCATGGGGG
>PYER01000190.1 GCA_003017855.1 filamentous cyanobacterium CCT1 | reverse complement strand
TGGTCTGATCGCTGAGGTCAACCAGCTGGGCCATCCGCAAAAAGGCCTGCAGCTCGTTAGAGACCAAATTTTGCTCCAGATCTTCGACCAGGCTGAAGGCGAGGTTGCCCTTGAGGTCGTTGCGGCTGTTTTGCAGGTAGTGCACCACCTGGCTCACGGTGTGGCTGACGGCGGCAGGTTCGTCGCTCTGCAGGGCGGGGTTCTGCTGCTTGAGCAGAGTCAGGTGGTCGTTCAGCTGTGTCTGCAGGGCAGAGTCGTAGCGACCAACGTGGGCAATAGCGAGCTCGACCGTCTGTCTGACCAGAGCCGAGTCAAAGGTCCAAAAGCCGTAGAATTTGCGCTCCAGGTCGTGCTCCGGTACCCCACCTGGCCCGTAGTCGGCCGCCGACAGCTCCTGACACAGCACCATGGCGGTATAGTCAGGCGAGAGAATCATCAGGTGCCACTCCTCGGCCACGGGGTCATCGCTGGCCAGATCAACCAGGGCTACATTCTCGCGCTGGCTGGTGGGGTGGTCGTGAAAGCCCGCCTCCGGGGCGGCCATAATGACAATCTGCTTAGCCTGGTCGGCGATCGCGCTGTAGCGATCGGCTTCTTCTAAATACCACTTGCCCCGCTGAAAGGCCGTAACTACCAGCGGCGCCGAACCCGATGTCAAGATACAGTCTTCGAGGGCATGGCAGAGGGCAACCAGCGTGTTTTTGTAGTAAACACCGTAATTCAGCGGCGTGGTGTCTGGCTCAGCCTGGCCGTCCACCAGCTGCTTCAATATCGACCCCTCCAGCATTGCAATCCCCTATAGTTTCAATTGCTGTAACCCTTGTGATCAGGATGATAACGCAGCCAGAGGGCGGCGGTCAGCCTCAATCGGGGCGCTCAAAGCCTCTTCTAACGGCGCCCGCCCCAAACGCTCTTCGAGAATATCCATCACCTCGCGACCAAAGTCGTCGGGGTTGCGCTGCCAGGCTTCCAGGCAGACCTCGCCAAAAAACGACCCCAGCGGCTCCGGGTTCCACAGCAGCTTCTTCGACACCCAGGGCAGGTGAATATCCAGGGGGTTGTAGTCGCGCTTGAGAATGTTTTTGTCGAAGGCATACTCTTCCAGGTGGGTGTGGGGCTGCAGGCCAATGAAGAAAATGGCGGGCTCCACCTTGTCGCGGCCAAATACTTCCTCCAGTGCCCGGTGGTAGGCGAGGGTCTGGCGAATGGTCTCGGGCCGCTCGTCGATCACATTAAAGGAGTAGTTGACCGACACCAGGTCGTTAAACCCGGCGGCCTTGAGGTCTTTGCAGTTTTGCAGCACCGTGCGCAGGTTGTAGCCCATCCGCATCTTGCGCACCAGCTCCTGAGAACCGCTGGTGATGCCGATCTCAAAGTAGTTCATACCGGTGTCGGCCATCAGCTGGCAGAGTTTGGGGGTCAGGTTGTCGGCGCGAATGTAGGCCGCCCAATGAATATCAGTCATGCCAGCGTCGAGAATTTTTTGCAGCAGCTCCTCGGCATCTTTCATAAACCGCCGGGCCGGAATGAACTGAGCATCGGTAAACCAGAAGTTGCGCACGCCCCGCTTGTATAGCTGCTGCATTTCGGCCACCACCTCATCGGCGGGGTTGATGCGCACCTGCTTGCCCTCTACGACGGTGTAGACGCAGTAGCAGCAGTTGTGGGGGCAGCCGCGCTTGGTCTGCACGCCGATGTAAAAATCCTGGTCCTGCAGGTAGTAGTCAAACTCGGGCCAGATCGCCTCAATGTAGTCGTAGTTGCAGGCGGTTTTTTCCAGCGGAGCGGGCTCTTCGTGAATCAGGCGATCGCGCGGCGTGGTCTCACCCGCAATGTAGCAGCGCTGGTCTGAGAAATCTTCGCCCCGTAGGATACGCTCCAGCAACATTTCCCCCTCGCCCACGGAGATAATCGTGCCCTTGGGCAAGCGGTTGTGCAGCTGCTCATAAAACACGCTCACGGCCCCGCCGCCCACCACGGTGGTTACGTTCTGGTGGTAGCGCCGGGCGCGCCTGACGCCGCGCTTGATCAGCCCCTGGTTGCGCCAGAGTTCGGCCAGGTAGGTAGTCGCCATCCGTAACCCGCCCAGCGCTCCCCTGGCTTTCAAGAACAAGTTGCGGGCGTAGAAAAACTCAAAGGCATTTTGCAGCGGGTTGCCGCCGCGACCGCCCACGGGGGCAAAAATTTGAATGTCGCGCCAGGAAAACACCAGCAGGGTGGGCTGAAAGGCATCGATGCAGCGATCGAGGGCCGCCCCGTAGTCGAGGGGGGGAACGGCACCCAAATCAAAAATGCGCTGCTCTACGTCGGGGAACAGCTTGTGGACATGATCAGCCAGGTAGACTACCCCAACGGGAAAGATGGGATTGCAGGGCAGCCGCACATAAAGCAAACGGGCCTGGCTAGCGGTAGAGAAAGGCATGCTTATCAGGCTTGATACATATCTTCACGATAACACCGTCCTATCGCTTAGGCAGGGCAAAACCACAAATCTCTGCCGTCAAACCACCGCATCTATGAAAGGACTTAAATTACACTGGAGGAGGCTAAGGATCTTTCGAGTTACTGCACTCCGCTGCAAATCCTAGGGCTAGAACGACAGCAAAGCTTTCAGAGTATGTCTTTAGACATATCTGGACATGGTATAAAAATATAATTAAGTTTTGAGGATGGTTTAGGGAAGGGACTTCAAGGCATCCTCGCCCCGATGCTAGCGAGGTGCCGCTGGGAAAAAGCTTCAAGTCGAAGCTGTTGCAAAGCTTGAAGCAATGTGTCCAATTGTTGTGAATAGTGACGGTGTTGTAGGGGTTGGTAGTCGCCTTTACAACAGCTGGGGATCGCGAAGTGTTAGGCTTTGCCCAGTGATTCTTGCAGTATTGCCGTAAAGCATCAATGGCACAAATCCTTGATCCCCTTCCCTCCGATGGCCAGAGCCAGATTCTCTGCTGCTACGTAAATGCCACCAGTAAGATTCAGGTTGCTCGCATTACAAATGTGCCCGATTGGTACTTTGAGCGGGTCGTTTTTCCGGGTCAGCGGTTACTTTTTGAAACCGTTCCCAGAGCCCTCCTGGAGATTCACACCGGCATGATGGCCAGCGCTATTTTGTCTGACAGCATTCCCTGCGATCGCCTGCGGGTGGATGCTCCTGAGCCAGTGGGTTTTGACTCGGCCTCAAGTGAGGAGCTTGAGGCCGGTCGAGTCAGTGATTCCCTGGACGGCCCTCTGGCAGAGCAAACCCCTGCGATTCCGGGACGAATCGCTTCGCCAATCGCCGCCACGTCTGCCGGTTAACCCGGTGTGCCGGGGCTAATCAGACTGCCATTGGGCGCTAAGTCAGTAGACTGTAGAAATAGCGCAGTCGCCCTTGGCTTTAGCAGCTGCCTTCATCGCAGTTGAAGGTAGGTTTCGTACCTGCTTGACGTCACCAGGGCAATGCCAACGGTGACAGTTAAGGGGGAACGGTGAACCTACCTTCATTTTTATGGTTGTGGCGCATTGCCGCCTGGTCGATGGGGCTGACCCTCACGGGCTATGTGCTGCTGGCGATGACGGGCGGTGTGCTCTACTACACCCGCTCTAGAAAGCAGAAGCGATCGGCCTGGGTGCGGCCTCTGCACATCGGGCTGGGCGCGACGATTGTGACGCTGGTGCTGGTGCTGCTTGCCATTGGCATTATTGGCACTCTGGGGGAGTATGGCCGTCTGGGCCACTCTTTTCACCTGCTGTTTGGGCTGTCGGTGGTGGCGCTGGTGCTGGCTTCGGCCTGGAGCGCTAGCCGCATCGCCCCCGAGCGTCCCTGGGCGCGCCCACTCCATGTGGGGCTCAACAGCGGTTTGGGGCTGGGGCTGGCCGCCGCCGGACTGTCGGGTTGGCAGGTTGTGCAGAAGTATTTACCTTAGAAGCATAGTCAGGGAACCGTTCAGCTTTAGCAATGCGCGGCGCCCATGCCCCGCGAGAGGCCCACTTCCCCTGGCCATTGATCGCACTGTTTTGATCCCAGCTTGTCACCGTATTGATAATGGTTGAGTCTTCGCCTCTAGCCCCAGCTGCTCCGGCCTCCAGCGATCGCCAGGTCTTTCACATTTCGCCGCTCATTCGCCTGACGCTGCTGCTGCTGTATCTGGCCCTGATGGGGCCACTACCGTTTTTAGCTCAGGTCACTCAGTCAGGCGTCTCGCCCCAGCTGATGACCGCAGGCATTGTCCTGGGCGGCCTTGGCCTCTACGGCGCCCTGGGCCAGCGGGTTGAGGTCGATGACCAGGGCATCCAGGTTACCTACCCGGCCTGGATTCGCTGGCTGTTTCGCGGCGGCTGGCAGCTTCCCTGGAGTGAAGCCCAGGCCCTGAAGCCGCGATCGACGGGGCAGGGCGGCATTGTGTACTACTTTGTGGGGGCGAATCAGCAGGCCTATTTGCTGCCCATGCGGGTGGCCGGGTTTGCCCAGCTGATCAGATTCGTTGAAACCTACACCGGCATCGATACTCAAGATGTAAAGCCCCTGGCTCAGCCCTGGATGTACTTTATTTTGCTGGGGTTTACCCTGCTGCTGCTGCTGGTTGATGCCTGGACGATTACTACTGCGCTGCAAATGGCCTAGCCTAGGTTGTTCACGAAGGGTCAAAGAGGCACAGATGTAGGGTGCATTCGTGGCCTGTAAATCTGCGCAATGCCTCACAAATTTCTCGCCTTTAGGCCGCAATGCACCGCTCTCGGTATCGAGCTTCCTGCGGTAAACAGCGGGAGTGGCCATTCGATGGTTGGCGAACCTGCGATCGCCCAGCGAGCGGTATAGTTAATGAGCAACATTTTCAATAGTGCTCCTGCCCTAGCGCCCTTCTCCGCTGCTAGCGGCCCGATCGCCCGCTGTTTTTTGACAGGCTATGACCCCACCGGACATTCTTTGCCTCGATGCCGTTACCAAGTGCTACAGCCCAAAGCTGCCCCCAGCGGTCGACCAGGTCAGCCTGAGCTTGCGGGAGGGAGAAATTTTGGGGCTGCTGGGGCCGTCGGGCTGCGGCAAAACGACGTTGCTGCGACTCATTGCTGGCTTTGAACGCCCCGATCGCGGCACCCTCTACCTGGGCAGTCAGTCGGTGGTTGGCTCTACCTGGCTACCCCCCGAACGCCGCGACGTGGGCATTGTGTTCCAGGACTATGCGCTGTTTCCCCACCTGACGGTCGAAAAAAACGTGGCCTTTGGTCTGCAGCGGCGTAGCGGCAGGCGGCCAGCGGCAGAGCAGGGGCTGTCGGCGGCTGATATGGCTAAGCACACGGCGGCGGCGATCGCCCTGGTCGGCCTTGAAGGTCTCAAGCACCGCTTTCCCCACGAGCTGTCGGGGGGGCAGCAGCAGCGCGTAGCTCTGGCCCGCGCCCTGGCCCCGCGCCCGGCCATCATTCTGCTCGACGAACCTTTCAGCAACCTGGATGTGCAGGTGCGCCTCTACCTGCGCCAGGAGGTGCGCGATATTTTGCGCCAGGTCGGGGCCTCTGGGGTGTTTGTCACCCATGACCAGGAAGAAGCCCTGGCCCTAGCCGATCGCGTTGCCGTCATGAACCAGGGCCGCCTGGAGCAAATCGATTTTCCAGAAGTGGTCTACGGCCAGCCCGCGTCGCGCTTTGTGGCCGAGTTTGTCACCCAGGCCAATTTTTTACCCGCCCAGGCCAGCCCCCAGGGTTGGCAAACCGAGGTAGGCTGCTTTACCGCCGAGAGCAATGGCGCCTCGCCTGCCCAAGCCGACCTGATGGTGCGACAGGAAGACATTGCCCTGGTAGAAGATGCCGGGGGGGAGGTCGTAGTGCGCGATCGCCAGTTTTTGGGCCGTGAGTACAAGTACTGTCTGCAAACGCCCAGCGGGCAACTGATCCACGCTCGGCTGCCCCTGGATAGCGCGATCGCGGTGGGTTGCCGGGTCAGGGTGACGGTGCCGTCGCAGCGGGTGCAGCTGTATCCAGCGGTGGGTCAGGCCAGGGCTGAGGCCGCCCGGCCCACCAGCCTCTCGGCACCCTCTGTCTAGTTGGCCGCCCTTCCGCTGCGATCGCCTAGGCCCGGCATTTTGCAGTAAGGTTACGCTGGGGCGTCGATACGGCAATTCTGCCCTAGCCCCGCGTTACCTTAGTCATTTCAGGTCGCTGTACTATGAACCGGGTTTCTCAACGAGTTTGCCTGTCTCTTGCCGCTTTGAGTCTGCTGGCCGCCCCAGTTCTGGCCGCAGTTCCCACGACCCCAACGTCTACCCTTTTAGGGAAGCAAACCCCGCTGCTGGCCCAGGAGGGCATTGTTGAAACGGTGCTCTATTTTGAAACAGCGACCATGGCGGTACGGGTTTACCGCAACGGTAGCGATCTATTTATGAACCTCTACAACAAGACTACCGATGTCGTCGAAGTCCGCGGCGCCCCCGTTCAGCTAGTGCCCAGTACGCGCGACCAAACCGTTTATGCCACCACGCAGGGAGAGGCCGATCGCTTTGCCCGCATCAACGTGCAGGGCGAAACCGAGCTAGAAATTGTCGCTGCCAACGGCAGTGTCGTGCTGCAAGAGCCCGGCTTTAACACTGTAGTCGGGGTACCCTCTGACAACAGTGACTTTCGCGGCAACAGCTTTGCCCCCGGCACCCCAGCCCTGGTGCTCTCGGCCGAAGCTGCTCGGCTGCGATCGGGCCCCCGCCTGGGCAGCACCATTGTGGGCACCGCCCCCCGCCGCGCCGTAGTAGACGTGCTGGATCGGGTGGGCAACCCGGAGGATGGCTTTATTTGGTACCAGGTGATTTACGAAGGCACCACCGGCTGGGTGCGCGGAGACCTGCTTCAGCCCACCTAGTGATTCGCCAGGCTTAATCCTGGGGAGCCGCGTAGGTACGTAACGCTCAAGCGAGGCTCTACCAACCTGAAGCCGTGCACCGTATAGGGATTAGCTCCTGGTCAGGTCCAGGGTCATGCCTTCACGGGCTAAACGGGTAGAGGCAAAGCCTGTTTGCACCTGGCGCTCTAGCTGGTCGAGCTGATCGTCGCTGTGGCAGGGATTGTGGTGAAACAATACCAGCTGCTTAGTCTGGCTGGCCTGGGCTACTTCAATCCCCAGGTGCCACGGCGCCAGGCCAGAGCCATTGGGGTCTGAATAGGCCGCATCGGCGTAGGTACCGTCAAAAATCAGCACATCCGCCCCGCTGGCCAACATTAGCAGGTTGGGGTCGAGGCTGGTTTGGGTAGGGTCGGTGTCGGTGGCGTAGACCAGCACCCGGTCTTGCCAGCTGACCCGATAGCCCAAAGCGCTGGTGTGACGATTGAGGTTCCAGGTCTCGACCACCACATCGCCCAGGGAAATGGCGTCTCCGGCGGCAATATTGTGAAAACTCATGTTGGCCGACATGGTTTGCAGGGGCTTGAAGAAATTGGGCCGCAGCATTTGATCCATCAGGCGCTGCTTAATGGAGGCGCCGTTGAGGGCGGGGGCACCGTAGATGTGGAGCTGGGTCGTCGGCACAAAAGCGGGCGCAAAAAACGGAAAGCCCTGAATGCGATCCCAATGGGTGTGGGTGAAAAACAGATGGGCCTCGACGGGCTGTTCTTGCTGCATGAGATAGCAGCCCAGCACCCGCAGCCCGCTGCCGCCGTCGAAAATCAGCCGCTGGCCGCCCACCAGGACTTCTACGCAGGCCGTATTGCCGCCGTAGCGGACCGTATCTGCCCCTGGAGCCGGAATGTTACCCCGCACGCCCCAAAAGGTCAGCGTAAAGGCCTGATCTGGGGCGCTTTGCTCGGGCTGGACAGTGTCCCCAGCGCGAACCGGAGATAGGGCATCAGAAGAGCTAGCGGAATTGGCCATGAACGTTAAGCGTTTCACCAAGTTTAGACGGTGTTTAGATGGCGATTAGGCGGGTATTAACCGCCGTGGGCACCCCTGCGGCCAAACTCAAACGATGTCTCATGATCCGGCGTTGAAGGATCCACTCTAGGGCCTCAGTCAAGTTTACTCCCCAGATGGAATTTAGTATTCCCTGACAGAGGTCTCTGGCCGCCTGACTAACAGTAGCGGTTCAGCCATTTGTCGTAACGGGTCTGGGATCAAATCCTGGTCGCTTACCCTCAATTGGTTGGGCCAAACAGTCGTTTGCTCCTAGAGCACCGGTACAGTATGTGCTGCCCCTCGTTCCAATGCTCTGCATTGGGATGCTCGTCGGAGGCTCTGCCTCCTCAAAGGAGCGGCAGAGCCGCAAGACCAGGATGCCCAAGCGCAGCTAGGGCACCAGGGTGAACGGAAATCTGTTTGAGAATGGCGCCTCTAGAGGGGACTCCCGCGCAGGCGGGAGTGACGAGAAGTAATACGCTTGGATGTGTATGACTTTGCGATTGGGGTGGCAAGACGCGCTAAACCCAGCGCAACAGCGTGGCTCTGGGCTACAGGATGCGGCTACGGCATTGAACGGGATTAATCTGAATTGGGCTGATCTGAGTTGGGCTGATCTGAGTCGAGATGATCCGCTAAATCTTCAGCGAAGTTAGGAGAGCGGGGGTCGCCATTAAAAATGTGGTAGGCCCGCCGCAGTCGTTCCAGGGCGCGCTGGCCCCGCTTGCGCAGGGTGGCCTGAGAAACGCGATCGCCTCCAGCGGCGACGAGGCGGGCTTGCACCTGCTGCCAGCTCAAGCCTTCTACCACCTTCCACTGAATCAGGTCGCGATCGCCCTGGGGGAGCGCTTCCAGAGCTTGCAGCACCGCGTTGATGGCCCTGCTAATCGCCTCATCATCTACCGCGCCGGGAGTGGGACCTTCGGCCTCCGCCGGTCCCTGGTCCATCAGTTCGTCAAAGGCGGCAGCCGAGTAGCGGAGGCGATCGCGCTTGCACTCGCGAATAATGTTGTAGGCGGTGCGCCGCATCCACGCCTTAGGCTGAAGAATGTGCTCCTGATTTTGCTGGGTGTACCTGACTCCCCGCAGGTAGGCTTCGACGAAAATATCAATTTCGGTGATGTAGACCTCTAGCCCAAACTGGTGAATGGTGCGCTTGATAAACGCCAGCAGCGATCGCGCGTGGGGATTGTTGGGTTTAAGCAAAAACTGCACATCGCGGTTGAACTGCTGTGTTTCTGATGGCGGGGAAGAAGGCATAACTCTGGGTAGATGACCAGCGATTTAAGTTCTAATGTAGCTGTATCAAGTTTTTGTGAAGTGTGAGATTTGCTAACCTAACACCGTGATTTTGCGGAAGCAAACTTGTGATGGTTATCACAAAGCTAAAAGCAGTTTTGGGTAAGAAGCCGCCTACCGTAGTTGTTTTCCAGCTTCAGGTACGGCTGCTGCGGGGTATAAAAGTGTAAAACAGCGCTGGCGACAATCTGAGAATTGGGTGGAGCGACGGGCTAGTTGTTAGGCTTTCATGACATTCGCTTGGGGCGGCGGGGTTGAGTTGGGAGCAACCGGCTAGCGATTCGCGAAGACTATAGCCTGCGGCATCCCAGAAGCGGGAACCGGCTCGGAACGAGAATCCGCCCCAAAATCGCCGTTCTGGGCTCAGGCTGCCACTGGCCTCAGGCTGTGCGCTTTAACAATCGCCAAAATGCGATCGGCAGCGTGGCCGTCGCCAAAGGGGTTGACGGCTCGGGCCATGGCCCCGTAGGCGGCCTCATCGGTTAATAGCTCCAGAGCGTGGCGGCTGATGGCCTCGGCGCTCGTTCCAATTAGCCGCGCCGTGCCCGCCTCTATGGCCTCGGGCCGTTCGGTCGTGTCGCGCAGCACCAGCACGGGCTTGCCCAAGCCGGGAGCCTCTTCCTGCAGGCCGCCCGAATCTGTCAACAGTAGGTGGCAGCGGCCCATCGCTCCAACCAACCGGCGGTAGTCAAGCGGTTCACACAAAAACACCCGAGGGTGGTCGCCCAGCAGCTTGGTCAGCGGGTCGCGCACGATTGGGTTGCGGTGCAGGGGCAGCAGCAGGGCGGTATCGGGCTGCTCGTTAAGCACGGTGAGAAACCCAGCCGCAATGTCGTTCAGGGGTTCACCCCAGTTTTCGCGCCGGTGAACTGTGGCCAGCAGCACGCGGTACTGATCCCAATCGAGGCCATCGATGGGGCAATCGGGGTTTTGGTCTGCCACCGTTAGCAGCGCATCGATGACGGTATTGCCCGTATGGTGAATTTCGCCGACCACACCCGCCGCTTTGAGATGCCCCACAGCCTTGGTCGTTGGGGCAAAGTGCAGCGTCGTGAGCTGGGAAATCAGCCGCCGGTTGGCCTCCTCGGGGTAGGGGCTGTAGATGTTGTCGGTGCGCAGGCCAGCTTCGACATGCCCCACCGGAATTTTTTGGTAGAAGGCCGCCAGGGCGGCGGCAAAGGCAGTGGTGGTATCGCCCTGCACGATGACTAAGTCGGGCCGCTGGGCCTGAAAGTAGGCCTCTAACCCCTGCAGGCTGCGGCAGGTGATATCAGTGAGGGTTTGCTGTGGCTGCATAATGGCCAGGTCGGCGTCGGCCTTTAGATCGAACAGAGCCATGACCTGGTCAACCATTTCACGGTGCTGACCCGTGAGCACGACCTGAGCTGCGATCGCCGGGTCGCGCTGAAACGTGCGAATCACCGGAGCTAGCTTAATAGCCTCGGGTCGGGTGCCCAGGATAATGCACACGCGCAGGGGAGAATCAGACATGGGGCCGCCAGAAACGCTACAACAATGACTTTTAGGCAGACTAGCCACGGGGGACACCGCCCAAAGCGTTATCTATGATGGCACGGCCTCTGCGACAATAGGCACTAGCGCCCGTCATCGAGCTGATGTTGCCCCATGGCCCACACCATTACCCTGCACGAATCCCACATTCAAACGCTAGATTTGGCCCCGGCGCAGGAGGTGATCGAGCCCCTGCTGGCGGAGGGCAAACTGCCCCACGGGGAGGTTGGTCTGCGCTTTGAGATCGACATCAGCCGCGACCCCACTGACCCGAGAGAACTGTCGGAACTACCGGAGGTGCGGCTGTGGTTTATTCGTTTGGACACCCGCTACCCCTGGCTGCCCCTGCTGCTCGACTGGGAGGCCGGGGAACTGGGGCGCTATGCCGCCATGCTGGTGCCCCACCAGTTCAGCCCTACCGAGGGCATTCGCTACAACCCCGAGGCGCTAGAGATTTTTATGATGGCGAAAATATTTGCGATCGCCCGCTGGCTGCGCTCCCAAAACATCACCAACTACACCCGGCTCAAATTTATGACCCAGATGCTGGGCTATGAGATCGACGACGGGCTGTTTGATCTGCTGGTTTGAGGGATATGAAACGACGCATAGCCACCTGAACACCTGGATTCAAAACGTTTGAATCCAGGCTGGCGGGCACAATTCACCCTGCCGTCAACCAGAGCTTTCGGCGCCCCTTAAGTGATACCAATCGTCCATGCCGCTGGCGCGGCACCCCCAACAATGAAAATATCTACAGCCGTTCCCTGAGCGGAGTCGTTGGTGAAGCCGCCCCAAAGGGGCTAGGGACGGCTATTTTTAGAGCAAATCCGAATCACAAACACCCGATTCCCAAAAGGCCAACCTGTAGGGGCGAATGGCATTCGCCCAGAGGTATTGGGGGTTATCTAAGCAGGATTTAGTATTATTTGACTGAACAAACTCGTTCCAAGGCTAGCTCGTTCCAAGGCTCTGCCTTGGAATGTGTGGCAAAAGGCTCTGCCTTTTAAGAGCAGTGGCAAAGCCACTTTGAGGGCATTTCCAGGTAGAACCTGGAAACGAGTGCAAAAACTGAGGAAATCAAGTTTCACTCGGACGTTACTTGATTCGCAAGCCCCATAGATAAGTAACGCTATAACGAAATCAAGTTTCGCTTAAACGTTACTTAACTATCGCACCCCATAGATAAGTAACGTTGTGACGAAATCAAGTTTCACTTAGGCGTTACTTAACTATGGCATTCCATTCATAAGTACCGTTATGACAAAATCAAGTTTTCTTGAAACGTTACTTATCTATCAACCGCTGCAATCAAGTTATACCCCTCGGGAATCGAGTTTTGGGCCGGGGTTGCTCGATGCGTCCCCTAATTTGGTTAATGCGCCAGAGCGCTAACCGTCCATTGCCCTCGCCGTTGATGTTCTTCAAGCATTGCTGAATGCTTCGGCCCCGACCAGGTGCCCCGTCTTCACATAGATCGTGCAGCCCTCGCGACTAAACGGAGTGTGGCGACTACCGTGGGGGCTACGCAGCCAGGTGCCCGCCGGGTAGTCACCATGCTCATCCGAAAATACGCCGCTGAGCACAAAGATCTCTTCGCCGCCCCAGTGGGTATGGGGCTGAAACTGGGTGCCCGGTGCCCACTTCACCAGCGCCACATTCTCAGTGCCGTAGGCGTGCAGCGGCATCACCTGCAAGCCCTCCACCAGGCCGGGGTGCCAGGGCGCGGTGGTCGTATCCACCACCACCCGAGTCTGGTCGTCGGGGTGCATCTGCCACAGCTTGACCAAAATGGTGCAGCCCGGCTGGCTCGATGGTGTATGGGTCGAACCCACCGGATTGCGCACATAGGTGCCCGCCGGGTAGTCGCCGTGCTCGTCGGAAAACACCCCTTCTAACACAAAAAACTCTTCGCCGCCGCCGTGGGTGTGGGGCGAAAAGGCGCTGCCGGGGGCGTAGCGCACCAGAGAGGTGGCGCGGGCGACCTCATCCCCATCGCGATCGAGCATGCGGCGGTGCACACCGGGCATGGGGGAGTCGAGCCAGGGGAGATCGGGGGTAGTGAGGGTGATGCGCTGGGTGAGGTCGGCGTGGAGCTGCATGGGGAG
>PYER01000514.1 GCA_003017855.1 filamentous cyanobacterium CCT1 | reverse complement strand
TTACCGGGCCGTCGGGGGTGCCCACCTGGGCAGCAATCCGGTTCACCGCTTCAAAATCACCGGGACTGGCAAAGGGAAACCCGGCCTCGATGATGTCTACTCCCAGGCGGGAGAGCTGCTTGGCGATCGCCAGCTTTTCTTCGGTATTGAGCGTCGCTCCCGGTGACTGCTCACCGTCCCGCAGGGTGGTGTCAAAAATCAAAATCCGGTCAGGGCTAGCAGGCATCGCGGGTGCAGTCATCGCGGTTACAGTGAACTCAGTATGGTTTCGAGTTAGACATCCTCTATTCTAATCCCTCACGGGGTTAGGGAGGGCTGTCCATGGCTACCTGAGCCGCTGGATTGTCATGAATTAGCAGTTGTTAAAACGGGTATCCACCAGGCTGGTTTTTAATGGGACCCGTCCTCTGCCCCGTCCGTTTGAATAGTGGCGATCGCCAGCTGGCAGCGAGCCTTTACCGCTAGGGTGTCGTCTTGATCAATCAGCCGGTGGAGGTGAGCCACGATTGCAGACTGCAGCTCTGGCTGGGCCAGGGCCAGGGCTTCTAGGCCGGCGATCGCGGCATAGCGGACCACCCATTCAGGATCGGCAGTCACCGCAAACAGGGTATCGAGTACCTGATGCTGGGCGGGGGTGCGCTGATCGAAAGGCAGCAAACTCCAGTCCAGGGTGCCAATGCCCTTGGCGGCAGCCCGCCGAACGCTGAGGGCAAAGTCACCGCTGGCGGTTTCAATGAGCACCTGCAGCGCCCTCGGATCGCGAATCAGGGCCAGGGCCCGAATAGCCCAGGCCCGGGCCCCGTAGTTGTAGCCATCGAGCTGCTTCAGCAGGGCGGGGACGGCGGATTTCCCCAGCTTGACCAGACCATCGACCGCCGCCACCGCCGCCCCCGGGTTGTTATAGCCCAGGGCTTGAATCAGCGTCGGCAGAGCGGCCACATCTCGGGCCGCCGATAGCTGCCATACTGCTCTCACCAGCGCTTCTCGGGAGTCAGCGGTTTCTACACACCGGATCAGGGCGGCTAAGTCTGGCAAGGAAGCCGCATTAGCGGTGACGTCGTCGGTCATAGCATTGGCAGTCAGCATCGTTCATCCCCATCAAGACCCTAAAGCAGGCTGTCCATAAGATCCATGACCTTGCGAGCGGCGGCGGTCAGGGCGGCGGCTGAGGGATCGGCCTCGCTGGCCTGCCGTAAATGGGTTTCGAGCACCCCCTGCAGGGCAATGAGCTTTAAGCTATTCTCGGCTGGGGTTTGGGCGATCGCCTCGGCAGCTGGCAAAAAGCCTACGGCCCCCAAATCCATCAGGGCCGATCGCCGTAGCTGCAAATTATCCGCCTGGAGGCGGCTGAGGAGTAAATCGCAGTAGGCAGCATCCCCGGTCAGCTGATACATGGCGCGGGCGGCGGCGTTTTGCACCTGGGGGCGATCGTGGTTGAGGAAGGGCTTGACCGCCGCCACCACCTCTGAGGCCTCTGCACCGGCTAGCATGCCCAGGGCTTCCAGAAGCGCATTATAAGGCTGCACCAGATGGGGTTTGCCAGGCACAGCTACGGCCGCCTCAAGACCACCAGCAAGCAGTCCGATCAGGTCGGAAACACAGCGGCTATCCCCCAAAGCCCCTAGGGCCTGAACGGCGGCTTCCCGCACGTAGTAGTCTGCGCAGCTGAGGCAGTTCACCAAAGCCGGTACGACTCGGGTATCCGACAGCTTGCCCAGGGCCCGGGCAGCATTACGACGGAGCGGATAGCTGCCATCCGGGTCCCGCACGGAGTCATCTTCTAAGGCCCCTACCAGGGCCTCAACTGCCTCAGGCCGATTCACTCGAAACCGCCCCAGCCACCAGGCGGCGTAGTAGCGCAGGCTGGGATCTTCGGTTTGGGTGAGATTGGCGATCGCCCCTTCCGGTGTCAGCGTGACATCGGCGTCGACCATTAGTCTTCGTCAGCGGCAGGGGCAGATCCGTTCGTGCCCGCGTGGCGGAGGGTCTGAAAATTTGCGGTCGCCTGTTGGCGAGCGTCATGGTTGTCACCGGGTTCGCCCCCTAACGGCTCAATGCTGACAATCTTGCCGCCCATGCGGTTGATGCGCTGCATCTGATCGCTCAGACGGTTGTAGGGAACGCTGAGAAAGGTTGTACCGCTGCTACGAATTGGGTAGCTGATGCGATTGGGATTGACCCGCTGGCTCATGCCCTGGAC
>PYER01000189.1 GCA_003017855.1 filamentous cyanobacterium CCT1 | reverse complement strand
AGATGTGTATAAGAGACAGCCATTGCGCCACTTGTGCTTGTCGTGGCGATCGCATTCCAACCCCAAATGCGCCGCCACAACTTCTAAATCCGCTCCCCTCACCTCATCAGCAATCCCTTGCAGCGTCGGCCCTTGAACAGGTTTCAGCGGTTGGGACTGTGATGGATTTTGAGGAGGAGAATCCTGCTTGGGCACTGCCGTCGCTGGCTCCTGCTGCCACAGTGGATCTGAGCCAGGTCGTGGCCCTCGGCCAGTGAGATGACCTGTCCGAAACGGTTCCACATCAAACAAGCTCTGCACCTGAAATTCAGGTTCTTCAGTGGCTGGGACATCAACCACAGCTTCGGGTTCAAGCGGTGGTGGTTCCTCCACAACCTGGGCAGACGGTTGATGGGGATGAACGGCGATCGCTCCCTCCACCTCGGCAATCACCACCTCCCCATGCTGAGTCAGCCTGTCCAAATACTTGTGCAAACTCTGCACTGGGAACCCTGCTACTCGTACCCGTCCGAGTCCCTCCACTCCAGACTCCATACTGGTGCCAATCATCTCCAGATGCTCGATTAAGGGCCGAGCGCCCTCAAAAAATGCCTCATAGAACCGCTGATCCGGCGACTGCACCAGCACGATCGCATCGGGATGCTGGTCTTTTACTTCCAGATACTGCCGCATATCACTCGGCATCTGCGATCGCTCATCCTCCGGTTCCTGTGGGGACACCACCTCTACTTCGGGCTCTGCCTGGGCCTGAAGCTGGGCCTTAGCCGATTCTGCAAAACCCTGCTGCACAATGTTTTTGGAGAAGACTTGGGCAAAGGCGCGATCGGGAAGCCGCGACTCCCCACCCCGCAAACTCTGTACCGCCGTCTCCTTAAACTCGATGTGTCCCTCCCCCTGAACCCGAAACACCATCTCTGAGTCGATGAACATATCCCCGTTCTGGGTCAGGTAATGGGTCAGGTACAGCTCATCGCCCTGCCGCTCCACCACCAGCGGAATAAACGGCTCATTCTCAATCCGCAGATGAAAGTCTTGGGAGGTCATTACCTCCTGCTCAATCCCCGCATTCCTCAAAAACCGTAGAATCCGCTTCTCCAGTTGACCCATTGGGGGCAGATTGGGTACAGATGGAGACACTGAATTCTCTGCTGGCCGAATCGGAGTTATAGGCTCTATGGGATTTGGTTCTGGCTGACTAGCGATCGCAGGCACAACCGACTGAGAAACAACCGGGGGCTTCACTTCCTGGATCTCCACCTTCTCCAGCGTCGGCAGCGCCACCCCCATCAACTGTCGCGCCACCTTCTCCAGCGTCGGCAGCGCCACCCCCATCAACTGTCGCGCCACCTCCTTAAACTCAAACGCCGCCAGGGTGTAGTTCCGCTGGTGCATCACCACCCCCAGCACCCGCTCCAGTCGTTCTGGCGGAATGACCACCTCCATGCGATCGGCCACCGAGTAGAAATCCGACCCCGCCGCCGCAATTAGATCTTCATCCAGGTAATACCGCCCACCCGACTCCTTCGACTTTGGCGCTTGCAGGATGAACCCGTCCCCTGCCTGCTGGGGCTTCAGCAACAGCAACTCATCCATGGTCTTCACCGTCCCCTGCCGGTTCGTCAGCTTCGTGAGGAACAGAAACACCTGCTGCGGCTCTTTGAACGCCACCGGCTCCTTGGTCAGCTCCGACTCAATATCAAAGCCCTTGGGCATGATCAGCCCCTGGCAGACCTCGCCCCGGTAGTCGGTGTAGTTCACTAACTTGCCGTTGGAATACTTCTCAAACGCCTTGATCAGGTTGCCAGTGAAGATCTGCCGGTTGACCCGCCCCGCTTCCTGTTGCCTATCGAACAGCGAGTAAACGCTATTGCCAAACCAGTCCTCCGTCTGCACCGTGGCATCGATCGCCCCCGCCCGCCCCGTGTTGAATTTGGAAAAGGGCACTGTAATCTGCCGGGCCGAATCTGCCACTAAAATCCTGAGCTTCCAACGATTAGGTGCCGCTGGGCTCCCCGATCGCTTTTTGGCATCGGCCCCCGCCACCACGCCATAGAGAATCGTCTTGCTGGCCGGGGTTACCAGCCGCAGCGGTGTCCCTGGCACAAAGGTTTCGAGCGTGGTGGAAACCTGCATAAACTGCTGCTCAATGCGATCGTTGAGCTTCTCAATGGCTTTGCTGTCTTGCTTTTGGGCCACTGCTGCCTGCCGGTAGCGATTCGTCGCCGCTTCCAATTCGGTAATTGTCATCGCCACCTGTTGCCTGGCCAGCAGGGACAGGGCATCTGGGTCATGGGCATCCACCGCTGATACTTCAGCTAATCCCACCGACTCCCGCACCGCATTGATCGCCTGAAGCTGGGTCAGCGGTTTGCTCTCACTCTTGGCCTCCACCATCTCCAGGTACACTGGCCCCGTGAACTCGCTCGCCGTCTCGCTGTCATCCGCCATCACCTCCATCCGCGCCAGGGGTCTGGCATCCAAATCCAGCTGATCCGCCTCCAGAATGTTTTCCCCCATCGCCCGCGCCTGATCCACCAGGTCGCAGTACTCCGACTCAATCAGGCTGTAAACGGCTTCCTGTTCGACAATGGGTAGCAAGGGAATCCGACCCGTCACCTTCTTGATCAGGGCAATATCTGAGGCACCGCTATCCCCCTGGACAGCGGGAAAATCCAGTTTGGCATTTAGCTCTGGGTCGTCCGCCAACAGCTCCATCACCACCTGCTCGCCGTAGGGGTTCATGAAATCCACCACCGTGTTCAGCGAGATGTCGGTCTCCCGCGCTGCCGTGGTATTGGCATTCAGACTGGCCATCTTGCGACAGAGGATCGCCCCCGGTCGCTTTTCCGCTGGCAAATCCCCCATCAGCAGCGTGTAGTTCGGCAAAGCCAACTGCCCGGTGCGATGCACCCGCCCCAGCATCTGCATGAACACGTTAATGTCTCGTTCCGCCTGGGCCACAATCATGTGCCGGGGCCGCTGGTCAGCAAACTTCTCCGAAGCGTGGAGCGAAATCCCGGTTGAGCCCGAGCAATTGAGCAGAATGACATCCGCATCCCCCGCATTGAACCGGGCTACGGCATCAATCTTGCCCTTGGCCGTGGTTTCTTCCCCCAACCGCACTTTGTAGGCCATGGATCCATCGGATCCATATTCAATGCCTGACTTCCGCCCGGTGACTTCGGTAACCCGGTAGCCTGCCTGCTCCAGTTGTTGCTCGATGTAGTCAATCGGGCTGATAGGAATGCCACTGAAGTCACTCTCGCGAATACAATCCAGGGCTTCTTCATAGGCCAGAACGGCATCGCCGCCTAATTGGTCATCGCTGAGTCGCAGCCTAGTGGAGTGACCCCGATAGTCAGTTACTACCACATCTCTAGATCGCTCCAGATAACGCTCCAGCAGATCCCCAAAGGACAAATGCATCCCGTCCCCAGGGCTCAAATCCTGGGACTCCGCGTAGTCCTCAATGAAGCTGCCCATGGTGTTGGCCACCGTAATTACGGGCTTCTCACCTCGGTTCAGGGCTGCAATCGCCTCCTGCACTGTAGCGTCTGCCTTTTGGGCCAGCAGCCCCTGCTCAATGCAGTTGTGCATTAACGAGGTAAAGTTGGTACTCCTGGCTCCCACCTCGCCAATCGCCCCATCTTCTCCTAAGGCTTTTGCCTCTGCCTTCGCCTCATTACCAATCGCCTTCACCGCCTTCTGCTTAGCCCGGTCAAAGTCTTTAATCGCCCGCATCGCCGCCGAGAAGTCATTCGCCACCTCCCGATCTACCGGCACGGTCTTAGCCTGAAACGAAATGCCCTCATAGGAGCGCTCCCGACGTAGCATTTGCCCCGAGGCCACAAACTTGCTGGCGACAATCTGTTGAAGCGGCACACCCCCACGGGTCAGAATGTTCTCCAGCGCCGTCATGCTGCTGACGCCCAGGCGCAGGTCAGTGCGCCGGGCATACAAATCCATCACATCGGCCCGTTTGGCATAGGTCGCTGACGAGTAGAATACCCCCGAGGACAGGTCGATTAGCTCCCGCACAAAGTCAGCCCGGTCGGGTGGCCCGGCTTCTTTCCATCCACCCTTGCTGCCCCCAGCCTGGTGGGCCTCATCGAGGATCAAGATGGCATTGGGAGCCATCCGTCTCAGAAATGTGCGCCGCAGCGGTTCTTTCTTCCCCACGGTCTGAAGCTGGCTATAGGTGGTAAACACCGCGCTATAGCGGCCCAGATTCCCCCGCTGGATCATCGCCTGTATTTCTGCCTTCTGTTTAGCAGCCCCAGCCGTCTTCAACGACGCCCCATTGGCCAAAGGAATCTCGGTGCCGCTATCAGTGATGAAGGGCGAAAACCGCCGCATCCCGATATCCCCCACATCGCGCATCATGTCGGCGTAGAGCGGTTTGTCCTTGGTAATGAACAGCGCAATCTTTCCCTGCTGCTGGGCGTAGCGCATGATGCTGGCACAGATGCGCCCCTTGCCAATGCCAGTCTGATCGCCCGTGATGAACCCAGCGCCTCGCTCGATGTTGCTGATCGCTAAAGCTGAGGCATCCACCTGCTCTGCGCTAAAATACTGATGCAACTCTGCCACAGACCCATAGCCCAGGCGGGTGGCCAGGTATGTATCAATGTCGCCATGATGCTGCTCAAAGCGCTCCAACGCCTGTTGAGCGGCACTGGCCATGTTGAAGGGAATCAGGGTCTGGGTCGAAAAGCCTTTGCTCTTGGGCACATAGGCTACCTGCCTGGGCTGGACATCATACGTGTCTGCCGACGGGGCCACAGCCTCGCCGGTTGAAAGAGATGTATTCATGGTAATTTCCGGGCGAAGGGCTACAGGCTTAGTTCGGCCAGCCACGCCTCTAGCGTGGTCTCGTCGTGGAGACTCAGCCAGTCCAGATAGTCCGGATAGCTGGGCGTGACGGACGTTACCGGAAAGCTTCCCCCGTAGTGGCGCAATCGTTCCTGAAACCGCCAGTTGCTCCGAATCAAGGTCTCCGCCCACTGTTGTCGCCAGTACTCCAGGGCGAAGTCCGGATTGTCGTCCGGCTCCAGTATCGGCGTATGCTGAACCGGGTCCAACTCGCTGAGGGTGCTCGCTAACTGTTGCTGCGTCTCGATCTGAGAGGTTTCCGAGACGGAGTCCTGAATCATTCTGTCCAGCCGGGTTTGCATCAGTTGCAGGTAAGTGGCTTCGCTCAGTTGCTCCAGTTCGGGCGGCACTTTGACGATGAACAGTGTTCCCAGGCCCTCCAGCGTCCAGAGGTTGGGAAAGCTGGGATATTGGCTGGTCATGAATGGGTACGTCCAAGGAGAAACGGGTCTGGTGGATAGGTTCATCGGGAATTAACTCCTTGAGTTCAGTAAACGATGTGTAGATAGTTGGCACTTCAGCGGCAGGCAGGGGGCGATCTGATTTACCCCGCCCCTCAATCACAATCACGTCGATGGGAAACCCAGCGCCCTGTTTGCGGTACAGGTCACCCCAGATCGAGACATGCTGGGTGACCCGGTAATTCGTATAAAGCAGATAGTAAAAGGCGCGACTCTCACGGCTGTTGTAGCGTTCAGAGCGGTGTTCGTTTTCACGGCTTTGCTTGCCTCCTAAAATCAGTACGGCTCGACCACCCTCTTTCATCACCGTCAGCGCCTTCAAGGCGATCACCTGGTCGATCTGGGTTGTCCAGGTATCAGCCATGGGGAATCTGCGAGTGTGGCGCTGCTCGTCTTTGACCACCCCGAAGGGTGGGTTGCAGATGACGACATCGATCTGGGCTTCCGGCTTATAGGTCAGGGCATCGGCCTGGGTCAGGTGGCGAAAACCTCGGGTTTGAAGTTCAGCCCAGCGATCTGGATTCAGTTCATTGGCGATCACCCTGGTTGGATTGGCACCAATCAGCAGCGCTCCATTCCCTGCTGTCGGCTCATAAACCGTTTTTTTAGCATCAATTCCACCCAAGACTGACGCCAGGTATGCGATCGGAATCGGCGTACTGTAGGCCTGTTGCAGCACTGAGGTGGATGACCGCACGCTCAAATTGGGCTGTCGCTGGAGCAACTCCACCAGCCCGTCATAGGCCTCGTGAGTCGTCTGGGAAGCTGCCACCACCTGCTGTCCAGCCCTGACCACAGCCGCTTCTACAGACTCATCCACCACCTTCGCCAGGGCTGTCCCCGGCTGCACCGCCTCCCCCAGCACCGTCGCCGCAAACCGACGCGCTTCGACAATGGAGCCAAAGCCCTGACCCGACAGGAAGTAAGACGCATAGGCCTCAGCCAACTGAGGATGGCCCATGATGATGGTCTCCGGGAATGGACGGTCAAGGTAGATGCCGGAGGAAATAGAACCCTGTAGGGGCGGTGCCTTCGTGCCCGCCCAATGCAACAGCCCTGATGACAAGGCAAAGAATTGAATTAACCCATTTCAAGTTGGCTTTTGGGTTGACGCTGAGCCTGCTGCTTGACCATCTGCATCCGCTGCTCCAATCGCTCAAAGTGCAGCAAATCCTGTTGATTCAGCCGCGAGACCACATTGCTGTGATGGCGTTCAAAAACCACCCCTCGCCCCCATTTGTCGGTAACGCGCAGCAGATCATCGGTACCGACTTCCAGCTTGAACTGGCCCCCCTCCTTATTCCAGGCGTTGGCATAGACGTGGCTCTGGAGGAAATTTCGCACGGTATGTTCAACCCTGCGGGTGCGAGCCGCATAGACCGCTTCCACGTCCAGCTTGCCCTCGGGCATAGCGGATCGGTTGTGACGCAGGCGGCTCAACTCCTGCCGCTGAAAATCGCTGACCCGCTCGGCTACCGATACCACCTCAATGCCCCGGCCCAGCCCGGTAGACTTGCTCACCCGCACCTGCATCAGTTCTCCCCTCTGGTCGCGCAGGCTGTAGTCGCCCGCTCCCCTGTGGCTGAGGCTGTACTCCCCGATCTGATATAAGTTTTCTCCGGTGCGCTCATGCCCCCGCTGAAACAGCTCCACCACCGCCCGCGCCATCTGCTGATTGCGCCGGTCCTCCAGGTGTTGGCTAAGCCACTGGGTTACGCGGACATCCAGAGGTTGGCCTTGCCAGTGCTCTGTTGTCGTCTTCAGCAGGGTCTTGGTTCGGCTGTCTTCCAACCGCGCCTCCTCCTGGTTCAGTACGGCGATCGCTGGTGGGGTTGAACCATTGCGGGATAGTTCTGGCTGAGCTGCCTCTGTTGCAACGGCTGGAGAGAGCCGAGTCTCCAACTCCAGGAATGCGGCCCGATCAGTGTCCTGCAACTGGTTGGACACGACGGCCCCGTCACGAACCACCAAAAGCACCTGATTATCCTGACTGATGCTCAGATGGTGACCACTCTGTTTGATGTGGTAGTCACCAACGGCTACGGCATCATAAATGGGCTGGGCCTCGTTGAGAGGATTGATCAGCCGGGCTGCGATCTGAGCTACACCCTCTGAGTCAACTGCCAAATCTGGCGATGGAGCCTCAGGGGTTTTCCCGTTGCGGCTATTCAGGGCTGGGCTGGGAACGGCAGACTTGAATTTCTCCATAGCCTCCCCAATCTGCATCTGAATTTGGTTAACGGTAATAACCCCATCTCGCTCTTCGCGAAATAGCACCGTGCCGCGATCTCGGATCTCAATCGCCGGGACTTTGCCCCGATACGCGTCTGGATCAATGCCTAGGGTGACCGGCTGCTGAATGGCATCGAGAATCACCTTCAAGCTGTTGGGGTTCAGCTCTCGCCGAATCGTGCCATCGGCCAGTTGACCATAAACTACCCGCTGGCCTATCTGAATCCGCAGGTCATCCTGACCCGCTTGGGGGAGTGTCGGAGACTGCTGGAAGGCCATCGCTAGCCGCTGACTCACCTGAGTTAGGGCCATCACCAGCTGCACCTCATCTTCTTGAATCGCCTGAGCTTCCTGGGGACTAATCACAAAGGGATTCATGCTACCCTCCCCTGCACCAGTGCCAGACCACCCAGGCGATCAATCACTACTTCACCACCGACTTGGAAAAAGGCCATCTGGTCATCCAGGCGATATTCCACGCAGCCGGGCTGGTAGTCTGGCAAGCAGTCTCTGGAGAAGATCAGCACTCCATTGATCGACCGGAGGTAGGGCAGATCGTCAAATAACACCTCCACCACCTCAGGTACATAACCAGGGGGTAACGGTGGCAGTGCCCTAGCCTCTATCAGTGCCGGTAGTTGCTCTGGATGCTGACTTAAATATGACGTAGCTCCCGGGGAAAGGCCCCAAGTTGTGATGGTGTGATTCATCGGAATGCCTCATCAAATTCATCTTCGGTAATGTCGGAATCGGCGGATAGCCTTGATAGCTTTTGCCCGTCACTCAAGGGCAACGGAAATAAGCACTCGGCGATTTCCTTGCGCTTTTGGTTCTCGTCATCTAAATCCGTCAGCGTCTGCTGCTGTTGGCAGCGAGCGATCAACTTCTGCTGCACGGTGCTGTGCCACAGGGCTTCACTCCTGGCTTGAATCGCCTGCTCTTTTTTGGAAATCTTCACCCGCACCCGCAGCGGCACCGAAGCTTCCCCTCCGCCCCGGTAGGCCGGGTTGATAAACACGCACTCCCCCTGATCAAGCTTCAGGATCTGATCCGCTGTCATCAGCGGCACCCGCTGGCACTGTTCAGAACGACTGTTGCTGCCGTAGCGGCCCTGGCTGCGGGAGCGGGTGTAGACGCGCACGTCCTTTTCGCCCAGATAGCCCGAGAACTCCTGAGCCGTCTCCCGGTCTTTGGGATTGAAGAACACCTTGGTGCCACAGGCCGCAAACAGCGCTCTTGAGAGATCGCGCCCGTAGATGTGCTGGAGCTGAGCAAAGTTCTGGTAGCCCAGCAATCCCACAAAGCCGTAGGAGCGAAACTCGTTGATCCATTTGGGCAGATCGGGCAGATAGAGCGTCGGCAACTCATCCAGGGCGATCACCAGAGGTTCGGATCGAGGCCGCGCAAAGTTGCGGGTGACGATCAGGTGCAGGATGGCCGCTAGCAGTGGACTCACGGCATCGCGCTTTTGGATATCCACCTGCAAAAACAAGATCCGCTTGCCGGTCATATCAAGCGGAATGGTGGTCTTGCCACAGAAGCTAGAGACCAACTGCTTGCCCGTAAACGTTTTGAACGTGCGCTGAGCCGTGGCGACAATCCCGGCGATCTGCTTATCAGCGTCCTCCGATGCAATGAGTTGGCTAAAACTTTCCATCGTCCAGGGCGGAATCCACCCCGACTCTCCCGCCTGCCGGATGCGCCCTGGTAGGTTGGAGAGGTTCAAGATTTTGCTCGCCATCAATAGGTCAGGGTAGGGCGTGCGCTTGGCCAGCAGCATCACAGCTTCCACCAGGTTGGTACCGGCACTGTTGAAGAAGTCATTATCCCGGTAGCCACCGTCCCGCTGGGCGTTCTTTTGCAGCATCGCCGCGAGCTGCGACGCCATCAGGGCATCGGTTTCGTCTTCTAGAAAATCGAGTGGGTTGCAAATACCGGTATAGGGCTGACCTGGAGCGAATACATCCACTTGATAGCCCTGACTGGCGGCCCAGGCGGCATGGGCGGCCAGCTGACTGCCCTTAAAATCGTAGACCACGATGGAAAATCCCTGGGCGATCGCCGAACGAATCGCCGGATCAATGATGCTGTAGGTCTTCCCCGAGTCCGGGGCTCCCGCTACCACAATGCTCTGCTGAGCCTGGGGGATATCGAGATCGCCTGCTTTGAGCGGCACCTTGGCCGGATGCCGCAGCTTTTGCTGCTTTCGCCCCAGAGCCTTTGCCCGTCGCCGTTCAGCCTTCCCGGCAAAGCGTCCGGTCGCCAGCTTGTTCTTGTTGGTGCTGTTGCCAAACAGGCTCATCCCCACCCACAGCACCAACAGGCCGAGCAGCAGCGTACCCATGCCGGAGTCCAGGAAAGGTTGAGCGGTGTCCCGTAGGATGCTGAAATCTAGGGGGCGTTGGGGTTGAGAGGAACTGGTCATAGTCGTGCCAAAGTCTCAATGTGCTGAATTTCGTAGACCTGACCGTTGAAGCCCAGGGTGTATTGCTGCAAGCCTTCAGCGCCCAGCTGATTCACAACGAGCCGGGGTAGCCCGTTGTCCACAGTTGTTGTCGGCTCAATCAGGCTCCGACCTGGGGGTACATGGGGATTGAGATAGGTCGCCAGGACTCGCTGAAAGCCACCTTCGTGGGGGATGTAGCCGAAGAATGCACAGCCAATTGCCCCACAGAGTGGCTGCATCTCGATTCCCTCAACCCGAGAATCCACCAGATACAGCGGCTGGCGTTGCCGTGCGACCTGCACCTTCCACATCTGCATCTGCCCTGAATCGACTGGGAAAGTAGGGCTGAGGTTGTCCTGCATCAGTTGGCTCAGGAGAGGCAGGGGAGCCACCTCCTGGGCTAAGCGCCAGCCCGTTTGAGAGGGCTTGGGCCAAAGCCAGACAGCCAGAACCAGCACTACCACGAGGCTGAACAAAAGGGGCTTAAATCGTTTCATCCCCGACCACCTCCCTGAGCCAAACAACCCTGGGTCTGGGCATAGACCTGGCTCAACGAAGCCGTCTGAGGATTGAGAAACACCCGGCCTTGAACGTCAGCCACCGTGCCCTCAACTGGCACTCCTGGCCCGCCGAAGTAGTACTGGCCAATGCGCTCAATCAGGACGGTATCCGACAACCCTTCGCCCTTCGCCTGTTCTGCAATGGCCTGCAACGATTCCTTCACCAGATGAGTTTGAGTGGCTACCGGGAGAAATCGCTCCACCTCGTCGTCGCTAACCTCAGCCCCAGACTCAATCCGCTCAAGAAACTCTTGCCCTCCAGGTTGAGCGGCAATCATCACCTGCACTTCAGGCTGATAGCTCATCAAGGTGTACTGTCCCAACCGGCGACCGCAGTGGTCCTGGGCATCACAGCCATAGGGGCCAATCGCGGTGGGATAACCACTGAGTGTGGAAATGGCGGTTGAAAGTGCCCCGAGATCAATCCCGTTACTACCGGAACCGCAGGGTTTGAGATTGCTCAGGCCATCTGCCAGCGATTGAGTTTCCAGTGAGGCAGACTGGCCTAATGCCCCAGGAGAAGCTGATACCACGGGTAGACTCGATGCCGCCTGGCCACCACTACCACCATCCACAGCGCCCACCAACATAAAGTCCGTTTCCCGGTAGGTCATAAAGGGCACTGGGCCAATAAAGTAGGGCGTACAGCCCAAATCCGGGCTCAAGAATCCCCCTCGCTGACACATGCGAAAAAACAAGGCGGTGCTAACTGTGCCTGAGGATTCATCGACATCCTAGAGGGCCACCTTAAACGCCTCGCCGAAGGGATGCCGCCCAGTAGGTTCCTGCCCGCCATTGACAAATGACAGAAACCCTTCACCCCCTGGCACCTGCTGCACCTGTCCGGAAATCCACTGCTTGCCATGCAGTCCTGGAGTACCGGCAAACTCCACATGGGCGCAGGACTCTTCACAGGGCACCTGAAAGCCAGCCTGCTTGCTGCCTGAAATCGTTGACTGCCGCTGGGTTTCAGCTCGGCCATAGACCATATCGATCTGGCCAATGGCCCCAACACCTGAGAGTGGATTGGGCATTTGATCTAGCGGCACCGAGACCAGCCCCGGCACCCCGCCGATAGTGCTGTTGCCCCAATCGCGAAAGTTCTGCAGTGAGATATCGGTTAGTCCAGGAATATCGGTCAGGGCAAACGCATTGAGCTGCTTGCCCAGTTGCCCCAGATTCAGTTGACCCAGGTCTGGAAACTCCGCTAGCAGGTTAGCAAGGGTAAGATCATTCCCGCTGAGCCCCCAGAGACTCGATACCGGCAGTGCTTCAGAAATGAGGGTTTCTAGAGGTGGCACCTGATCCAACCGCAGATTGCCTAAGCCCGGAATCGCAGCAACTAAATCTTCAACTCGCTGCCAGCCCACCAGTTCCAAAGCCCCTAACGCCACCTGGTTCAGATCAATCTGAGCAAACTGAGACAGCGTCTGGAGATTAAACAATTGAGGATACAGACTGGTCTGAAAATCGCCCAGCTTTAGCACCTCGGCTACCGACTGCCCGGCCTGCCAAATACGAGAGGGGTCGTAGCCCAGACTGCTGACCAGATCGCCGGGAATATCAACCGCTCCGCCAGAGAGCACAGGGCAAACGCATACTCGGCGAGTAGGGATACTAATGGATAGGTTTGTTATCAAGGCTATCCATGTCTTCTTCAGTGCCACCGACCGATTCACTGTTAAGCCACTTTGAGGGTCTAGAGGATCCACGTACCGGCTATCTGATTGAGCACCGCATGGTGGATATGGTGGCCTTGACGATCTGTGCGGTGGTCTGTGGCGCAGAGACTTGGGTCGATATCGAGGCCTATGGCCAGAGCAAAGTGGACTGGTTAAGAACCTTTCTGGCGTTGCCTAACGGCATTCCATCCCATGACACGATTAGCCGGCTGTTTGCCCAACTCGACCCCGAACAGTTCCAAGACTGCTTTTTGAATTGGATTCAAACCGTGGCACAACTCAGTGCTGGGACGGTCGTCGCTGTAGATGGCAAAACCCTGCGGCGCTCCTATGACCGAGGCCGGAGCAAAGGCGCCATTCACATGGTGAGCGCCTGGGCGGCCGAGAATCGCTTGGTGCTGGGGCAAGTTAAGGTGGACGAAAAATCGAACGAAATTACGGCGATTCCTGAACTGCTCAAGGTGCTGGCGTTGAACGGCTGCATCGTCACCCTCGACGCCATGGGAAC
>PYER01000513.1 GCA_003017855.1 filamentous cyanobacterium CCT1 | reverse complement strand
TCTTACCACATCGACAGTGCAGAACGCCTCGGCCCCGGCAACCGCATCGAGCACAAGCAGCTCCACGGGGAGCTGACGGTGACTGAAAACTGGCTGCCCGACGGCCCCATCACCGTGGGCATCACCTCTGGGGCATCCACCCCCGATCGCTCCGTAGAAGCCACCATCGAGCAAATTTTCGCCCTCAAAGCCCAGATGCCAGTAGCCTAGCGAGGCTAAATTCATGCCAGACCTGATCCTGTCAGGCCTCATCTTTATCGTCAGCCTGGGGGTGCTGGTCAAAGCCTCAGATTTGTTCACCGACGCAGCAGAGCGGATAGGAATTCTCATGGGGCTGCCCGCCTTCGTGGTGGGGGTGACAATTGTCTCCCTGGGCACCTCCCTGCCAGAGCTAATTTCCTCGATTGTGGCGGTCACCCAGGGGGCGCCCGAGGTGGTGATTAGCAACGTCGTGGGCTCAAATATTGCCAACATTTGCCTGGTGCTGGGGCTCGCCTCCATTGCCAGCACCAATGGTCTGCAGATCACCTACGACCTAGTCAGTGTTGACCTGCCGCTGTTTGTTGGATCGGCCCTGCTGCTCATGCTGATGGCGTGGGACCAGGACTTTTCCAAAGGAGAGGCCGTGCTGCTGCTGCTGGGCTACGGGGTCTACCTGTTCTACATTCTCAAAAGTAGCCAGGCCGAGACTACCCTCGAAGCCCTGGGAGGGGCCCCATCCGCGATATCGGAGATATCGGAAACGGCTGGAGAAGCTGGCCTTGAGTCGAGGGATGCATCAGAGCCTAGCAACCGGACCTATAGCCTGGGCCAATGGGGCCTGTTGATTTTGAGTGCCCTGCTAATTTTTTTAGGGGCGCGCTACACCATCGAATCACTCATTCAGATCTCTCAGACCCTGGGGATTGGCACAGAAATTATCGCGGTCAGCGCCGTTGCATTGGGCACCTCTCTGCCTGAGCTGATGGTAACGGCCAATGCCGCCAGAAAGAATCAGGCAGAACTGGCGGTGGGCAACGTGCTGGGGTCAAACATTTTCAATATTTTCACAGTCATGGGCATTCCAGGGCTGCTAGGGACCTTGACAATACCTGCCGGAATCATGGCCACGGGGATACCCACGATGATTTCGGCGACCCTGCTGATGTTTTTTGCCATCCAGGACAAGAAGCTGACGGTCTGGGAAGGGTGGCTATTTTTGATCCTGTACGGATGGTTCATCGGCCATACGTTCAATTGGATTTAGATAGGTTTTACATTACTGCTGTGGGGCTATAGCATTGCAACAGAGTTCCGTTGCTGACCGTCCATTAGGCTGAAAATCGCTTCATTATTCGCTTTCACTGCTGTTCCGTGCAAGAATCAGCAGCACCCGGGCAACGCTACTTGTTTTCACAGACATGGGCGCACAAAAATTACTGGGCGGCCGGTATCGGTTTATCCGGGTCATCGGTTCCTATCAGCATCACAGGACCTACCTGATGGCGGATACCCACTATCCAGGCCATCCCAAATGTACGGTCAAGCATCTGAAGCTGCCTGCCCGCAACCCGATTACCCTGCAGTTTTTGTCGAATCTGCTGAAGAAAAAAGTCGGCCTGCTGGAGACTCTGGGACACCATGACCGCATTCCTCAAATTCTGGCCTACTTCGAAGATGGTCAGGATTTCTTTGTGGTTCAGCAGTACGTGGCCGGGGTGTCCCTAGAACAGGTGCTGCGGCAGTCGGGCCATCTCCCAGAAAGGGAACTGCTGCAGCTGCTGGGCGACATTCTAGAAATTTTGGCGTTCGTCCAAACTCGGGGGGTGATTCACCGCACCATTAAGCCCAGCAACATCATTCGCCGCCAGACGGACCAGCGCTGGGTGCTGATAGATTTTGGCCTGGTAAAGGAGGTCAATGCCAGCATGGCCCCTGACTCCGGAAACGGCGAGGATGTCCCCCAAACGGGCACCATTTACACGGCCCCCGAACAGCGCCAGGGGACACCCCATTTCGGGACGGATGTTTTTGCCCTGGGAGTGGTGGCATTGCGGGCCGCGACCGGCTGTGATGTGGAGCAGATGCCCCATAGCGATCGCCATGACTACGATCAGTCTCTCCAGGCCTGTCTGGTGGATGCCCCGGCACTCAGCGATCGCCTGCAGGCTATTTTGCTGCGCATGGTGGACCCCGACCCCGACCAGCGCTACGCCAACGCCCGG
>PYER01000018.1 GCA_003017855.1 filamentous cyanobacterium CCT1 | reverse complement strand
TCCACCCTCCCATGCCCGACCTCCACCTCATCGACCATCCCCTGATCCAGCACAAGCTCACCCTGATGCGGCGGGCCGAGACCAGCACCGCGAAGTTTCGCACGCTGCTGAGGGAAATTAGCCTACTGATGGCTTATGAGGTAACGCGGGATCTGCCGCTGAAGCTAGAGACAATTCAAACGCCCATGACCACCATGGAAGCGCCAGTGCTGGCTCCAGAGAAAAAGCTGGTAGTGGTCTCAATTATGCGGGCGGGGCAGGGCATTCTGGACGGTATTTTAGAGCTAATGCCCTCGGCACGGGTGGGGCACATCGGCCTGTATCGCGATCCCCAGACGCTGCGGGTAATTGAGTACTTCTTTAAGGTGCCGGAGGATTTGAGCGATCGCGACGTTTTAGTCGTTGACCCCATGATCGCCACGGGCAATACCGCCGTAGCGGCGCTGTACCCGCTGAAGCAGGCCCAGCCGCGATCGCTTCGCTTCCTCTGTCTGCTCGCCGCGCCTGAAGGCGTAGCCCACTTTCACCGTGAGCACCCCGACGTTCCCCTGTATGCCGCCGCCGTCGATGAAAAGCTCGATGAGCATGGCTACATTTTGCCGGGTTTGGGGGATGCGGGCGATCGCCTGTTTGGCACCAAGTAAGACACTCAATCACCTCTAAGTAACCACTGAACCCAGGTTGTGGGGTTCGTGGCAAGGCTGGCTCTAGCGTTGCCCCAGTCCCAGATGGAAACCAGGCTAAAGTTTAGGCTGCTCAACGCATACTTTAGGGCTATAAAAAAGAATGTTTTGCAGTAGCTTTAAAGCACTCTTGGCCCTAGCTTAATCTGTAGACATTATGTGGATCCGCCGAAACCAGCGGTCAGTTTTTAATATTTAGAATCAGTTTGATAATAGATTGATTAAGATAGTCAGTAATAAGCAACCCATCGCCAGGATGACCGGCTCGATCAACAACAGCGCATCAATGTAAAGCTTTTCTTAACCATATTGAGAGTTTTTCACAAAGTTTTTGTTACACGCGAAAGCCCACTGCCTCAAGGGATTCAGGCTTTTTCCACAACTAAATCTATTCTTTGACGCACTAATTAACGCAACTTAACAGTTCTAAACCACCTGCTCATAATATTTCTCTTAACAATCTTTTAAGTGTCGCCAATGCTCTGCGCAGCGGCGTTTGAGGCGTTGATAGACTTTTTTCTATGTCGAAGGCAATGTTGTTTCAAGGGTTATTCAGGAGCTGCTAAACGCCATTTCTGACGGTGCAGAGCTGCTGAGTGTTGGTTTGGTAACAGTGTTTTATTCGCGGCCAGTTAAAATGGGTCCATCGCGCCAAACGGCTGAGCTAGTGTTTTAACCTAGCCGCTTGGTGGGTAAACAATATGTGTTGGGGTTTGTTGGTGTAAAAGTCTTAAGTAATTAAGGCTACGTTGTCAAAGTAAATAGCCGCAGTTTGCCCTTGGCGGGGCGCTTGCGGCATCTGCTTCGAGCCTACGAGCTGCCAGCGAATTCTTGTGTGACCATTACAGTATTAAGGGTTCTTATGGCTAAGCAATCTGTTCATCTGCCCGCAACCAGCACAGAGGCTGAGGTGCCCCTGTCGCTGGGAGTTGCGGCGGATGCCATTCTCGATGCCGAGGCACAGGTGAGCCAAATACAGCAGGCGTTGGTCAACAATCTGCACTGGGTGCAGGGTAAAGACGAACAGTTTGCCAACGCCCACGACTACTACACAGCCCTGGCCCACAGTGTACGCAATCAGCTGCTGCAAAAGCGCATTCGCACCGCTAAAACCTACGCCGACAAGCGCGCCAAAACCGTTTACTACCTGTCGGCAGAGTTTTTGATGGGGCGACAGTTGGGCAACGGGCTGATTAACCTGGGCCTCTACGACACCATGCGCCACGCCCTGGCCGACTGCGGCCTGGATCTGGATGAATTGCTAGAGCGTGAGGCCGAGCCGGGTCTGGGTAACGGGGGGCTGGGTCGCCTGGCCGCCTGCTTTATGGATTCGCTCACGACCCTCAACTTGCCAGCGGTAGGCTACGGTATTCGCTACGAGTTTGGCATTTTTACCCAGCTGATTCGCCAGGGCCACCAGGTGGAAGCCCCCGACAAGTGGCTCAGCTACGGCAACCCCTGGGAAGTTGCTCGCCCCGACTACCGGGTTGAGATCAAGTTTGGTGGCCACACCGAGGTTTACAAAGGCGGCGACGACGACTACCAGGTGCGCTGGATTCCGAGCCAGACGGTGATTGGCATTCCCCACGATGTGCCGGTACCGGGCTACGGGACCGAGAACGTCAATATTTTGCGGCTGTGGAAGGCCGAGGCCGGGGAAGCCTTTGACCTAGTGGCCTTTAACTCGGGCGACTACTTTGGGGCTGTGGCCAACAAGATGATCTCTGAGAACATCACCAAGGTGCTCTACCCGAACGACGAAACTCGCCAAGGCAAAGAGCTTCGCCTGCAGCAGCAGTACTTCTTTGTGGCCTGCTCGCTGCAAGACATCATTCGTCTGCACCTGCGCGACAACCCCGATTTGACCAAGCTGGCCGACTCGGCGGCGATTCAGCTCAACGATACTCACCCGGCGATCGGGGTGGCCGAACTGATGCGCCTGCTACTCGATGAGCACCATATGGAGTGGGAAACCGCCTGGCAAATTACCCAGCGTGCCTTTGGCTACACCAACCACACGCTGATGCCCGAGGCCCTGGAGCGCTGGTCGGTAGACCTGTTCGGCAAGCTGCTGCCGCGCCACCTGGAGCTAATTTACGAGATCAACCAGCGCTTTTTGGACCAGGTGAAGCTGCGCTACCCCAAAGACCCCGCTCGCCTGGAGCGCCTGTCGCTAATTGAAGAAGGCCCTGAACGGCGGGTTCGAATGGCAAACCTGGCCTGCGTGGGCAGCCACGCCATCAACGGGGTGGCGGCGCTACACACCGAGCTGCTGAAGCAGGAGGTGCTGCAAGACTTCTACGAGCTGTGGCCCGACAAGTTTAGCAACAAGACCAACGGCATTACCCCTCGCCGCTGGCTGCTGCAGTGCAACCCCCGCCTGGCCCAGCTCATTTCTGAAACGATTGGCGATCGCTGGATTACCAACCTAGATCTCCTCAAGGATCTAGAGGCCCATGTAGACAACGCCGATTTCCGCCGCGCCTGGCAGGCCATCAAGCAGGAAAACAAGTGGAGTCTGGCCCGCTACATCCAAGAAGCCCTAGGCCTGGAAGTCAACCCCGACTCGATGTTCGATGTGCAGATCAAGCGTATCCACGAGTACAAGCGTCAGCTGATGAACGTGCTGCACGTGATCACGCTGTACAACCGCATGGTGCAAAACCCCAACGACCACGTTGTGCCTCGCACGGTAATCTTTGGCGGTAAGGCGGCCCCAGGCTACGCCATGGCCAAACTGGTGGTGAAGCTGATCAACGCCGTCGCCGATGTGGTCAACAACGATCCCATCGTGGCCGGGCGGCTGAAGGTGGTGTTTTTGCCCAACTACAACGTGTCGCAGGCCCAGCGGCTGTTTCCGGCCTCGGATCTGTCTGAGCAAATTTCGACGGCTGGTATGGAGGCCTCAGGCACCGGCAACATGAAGTTTGCCCTCAACGGGGCGCTGACCATTGGCACCCTCGACGGCGCTAACGTAGAAATCCGTGAGGAGGTCGGGGCCGACAACTTCTTCCTGTTTGGCCTCACTACGGAACAGGTGGCAGCCTGCAAGGCCGTGGGTCACAACCCCTGGTACTACTACGACACCAACCCCGAACTCAAGCGGGTGCTGGACGTGATCGCCTCGGGGCTATTTTCGCCCGGTGAGCCCGACCTGTTTCTGCCCATTCTCGATTCGCTGCTGGTCGACGACCCCTATATGGTGATGGCCGACTACGCCGCCTATGTGCAGTGCCAGGAGCATGTCAGCCGCACCTATGAGGACCGCGATCGCTGGGTTCGTATGGCCATTCTCAACACCGCCCGGATTGGCAAGTTCTCTGCCGATCGCACCATCGCCGAGTATGCCCGCGATATTTGGAAGGTGAAGGCGGTGCCGGTGGCTGGGGAGTAGGAGAGTGGATGGGTGGATGGGTAAGGAGTGAATGCGTCAATAGAAGCAGAAGCACTCGTCCACCCGCCCACCCATCTACTCATCCACCCATCTACCCATCCCATCCACCCCTATTTAGGCGGCGGTGTCTTGAAGGTCGCAATCAGCAGGCAGGCGATGCCAATGTTGATGCATACGTCGGCCAGATTGAAGATTGGAAAGCGAATCAGCCGAAAGTCAAGAAAGTCGATCACTTCTCCGGCCAGCAGGCGATCGATGCCGTTGCCCAGGGCACCACTCAAGATTAGCCCGTAGCCTACCTGCTCCCAGCGGTTGGGCAATCGGGCTTTTAGGCCCAGGGCAATTAACCCCAGGCTGACCGCCAGCGACAGCCACTTGAGCCACTCGCCATTGTTGCTAAATAGGCTAAAGGCGGCACCGCTGTTGGTGACATAGGTAAAGTAGAATACCCCCGGCCAAATTGGCAGGGAGTCGGGTGGGGTAGTGAGCTCAAAGGTTTGAGCCACCCACATCTTAGTCAGCTGATCGAGGGCCAGCCCAATTCCAGCGGCGATCCAGAACCAACGATTGCGTACTCTCATGGGCCTAGTAAAACAACAGCTGTCGCAGCACCAGCGACAGCACTGCCACAGCACACACTACCACCAGGTGGCCCGGCAGCGGCAAAATTGAGTAGCCCAGCAGCAGCTCCCAGTAGGAGGCCGATACGGTCTGCAACCAGCCTAGCAGGGAGGCTAGAGTTAGGTAAATAATGCCCAGCCCGTGAATAATGCCCAGTCCGCTGAGACTGCTCAGGGCCAGGGTTTCGAGCTTGGGCGGGTTTTGAAAGGCCAGGTAGCCACACACCCAGCCAGCGGGCACAAAGCCAATTAAATAGCCAAAACCGGGTTCGCGCACGTAGCTGAGGCCGCCCCCCTGGGTGAACACCGGAAATTCAAACACCTGAAACAGGGCCAGCCCCAGCACCAGGTAGGCAATTTGCGAGAGCGCCGCCGCGTTTTTGCCACCCACGCAGCCGGTCAGCAGCACGGCCCCCACCTGAAAGCTCACCCCCAGCGATAAAATCGCCATCCCAGACTGGCCCCAGCTCCAAGGGGCGCTGAGAGTAAAGGCTTCCATCCAGGTGGCCACAATGGTGAGAACCAACCCAATCAAGGCCCACAGTAGTTCAAATGGTGCTAGCACCGACGATGTCTTCACCCGGTAGCGGCAGAATTCAGACACTCACATTAGCAGGGATTGCCAGACTGAGCACAGGTTGTCCGAAAGATTTTCGCCCTGCTGAATATAGATATTTGACTTGGCTAGCGATCCCCAAACAGCCGCTGTGGACGGGGGATCTAGCAGAAATAAAACAGAGAATTTTTGAGGAGGGATTTGGCTTAGGGCGACTTCTGCGCAACTTCTCAGGAAACCAATGCCAACTTTGCATGGTTCTTCACATGGCTCCCTGCTAATACAAAATCCGAATCGCATAACCCCAATTTTCCAACAGGCGACTTTCGTAGGGGCAAACGGTGTTTGCCAGACCAACTGGGGGTAGCCAAAGCGGATTCGGTATAAGGCCCTCCGCAGAGTTAACGTTGGCAGGGGACTGAGCAGCGGCGCTGGCGCGATCGCATCAGAAAAAGCCAGATGTAAGATCTACCCAGACCCGATCGCTTGGGGCTGAGAACGATGCTATTCGCCTAGGCTAGGGCGATCGGCCCAGCGATCGCGCTTCATCCACAGCCAGAGGTAGATCAGGCCGACGATTAGGCCCAGCAGGAGGAGCGTCAGCGACCAGGAAATTTCGCCTGGCCACAGCCGCTCCAGCAGCAGCCCCAATAGGTAGCCTCCCAGGGGAGCGGCGATGACAGACAGCGCCACCTTACCCAGAAACGTGCTCAACCTGCTGTTTTTCGCCTTGGCCGACAGATCAGACAGTTCAGGTTCGTCGGTCGTTGAATATTTCATGGCGTTGTGAGGCTGCGTATGGGTCTAGTTCCAGGTGCGCTCGCCCGACTCGTCTACGCGGGCCTGACGAATGACGTCAGAAATTTCTTCAGCGTCCTTGATGTGGTGCAGAGCCTTCTGACCTTCTTCAGGATCGTCTACGACGAAGTATGTGGGCACCACAATGTGGTCACCAGTAATGTCAGGAGCATCGACGGCCACCTGCTGAGACTTTTCTTCCAGCGTTTTTTCGCCGTCAACCATGTCCCCAGGATTGAGCACCAGGTTTTCGTTTTCTTCCAAAATTTTCTTCTGGGCCGCCTTCTGCTCAGGTGACACTTCCTCAGGGCTCAGCGGCTGATGGATTTCCTTGCGCTGATCGGCGTTTTGGTCAGATTTTTGAGTAGCCATACTGTTTTTCCAGGTCTACAACTGGCCTTACCTTAGCGAGCGATACCGGGTGACAACATCGCTCTAAGGAGACAAAACTTTGTTGTCTAAAGCGCGACCTGACTCCTCTGCCAGATTATCTGGCAAACTCTCGGCCTCCCGCTGAACGACGGGTTCGGGCACGCGCAGCATCAGCAGGGCCGACAGGCCAAGCAGAATGCCCCCCAAAGCCAGCGCCGACAGGCGATTGCCGTGCAGCAGGTTACGCATTACCCAGCCAAAGCCCAATGACATGGCAATTTGGGGCAGGGTAACACAGCCGTTGAACAAGCCCATGTATACACCGCTCTGGCTTTCGGGCAGTTCGTCCATCAGTAGAGAATAGGGAATTGACAGAATGCTGGCCCAGGCGATGCCCACGCCGACCATGGAGAGCAAGATGGAGTAGCGATCGTGCACCAGCAGCAGCGATAGCAGTCCCACTGCCCCCGCCATCAGACAGGTGGCATGAGTCGTCACGCGGCCCCAGCGCCGACTCAGCATGGGGATCAAAAACGAAACGCCCAGACACACCAGGTTGTAGAAGGCGGTGCAGAGACCGGCCCATTCCACACCGTGGGCATAGCTGAGCGAGTCGCGGTTGGCCGCCCCCAAGATATTGCGGGCGATCGCATTGGGCAGGTACAAAAAAATGCAGTAGATGCCCGCCCAGGTCAGCGCCTGCACCCCAGCTAGCTGTCGCATCATGGGCGGGAGCGACGTCATGGCCTGGGCGATCGCTTGGATAGGGTTCAGGGCCTCTGCCTCAGGCTCCAGAGCCAGTTCGGCAGTCGACTGATGCGGCGGCGGTTCATTGACCGTCCAAAAGGTGCCTAGGGTGCTGCCCAAACAGAGCACCGCCCCCACCATGTAAGCCCCACCGATGACCGCAGGGACCCCGGTACTGGTCGCCTCAGCCGCAGGCTTGAGATGCAGCAGATGCCCCAACAACCAGGGCAGCCCCGCTGCGCAGATGGCCCCCAAGCCAATGCAAAAGCCCTGAATAGCGTAGCCCCAGGTGAGATAGCGCGTGGGCAGCAGGTCGCCCACAAAGGGACGACTGGGGGCAATGCTAATGTTGAGCGCCAGCTGCAGCAGCCAGTACAGCGCCACCGCCTGGGTCAAGTTGGCGGCCCAGGGCAGCGCTACCAGGCCAACCGCCCCCAGCAGCGCGCCCCCCAAAAAGTAGGGCTGGCGCTTGCCCCAGGGGCTGACGGTGCGATCGCTCAGTTCACCCACAATAGGCTGCACCAGCAGACCCATCAACGGCGCCCCCAGCCACAGCAGCGGCAGCTGGCTGACATCGGCCCCCAGCGACTCAAAGATGGCGCTGGCATTGGTGAGCTGCAGGCCGTTGCCGATCTGCACGCCCCAAAAGCCCAGATTCATCGTAATCAGCAGGCGCAAGCCCGGACGCTCAACGGTCATAACAGCAGTGAATGGTGGCGGTAGCTGGTTAGGTCCGTATCATCTTGGGCGGAGCGCCCCTGGTTCACATCCTTCCTGAGGCGCAGTTTGGCCCGCTCCGTTTTTTCCTCTGGCAAGTGACTATAGGCCGATGCTGGCCACCGAACCACCGTCAACGCGGTAGTTAGCTCCCACCACAAAGCTGGACTGTTGAGAACACAAAAAGGCAATGACAGCCGCTACTTCCTGGGCCTTACCCCGACGCTTGAGCTTCAGGTGGGGCCGCTTTTCCTCTAAGAAGGATGCGATCGCACCGTCGACGTCAGTACCAGTTTTTTCGGCCCGCTGCTCCATCATGGCGTCGGTCATGGGGGTGGCGATAAAAGCGGGTGCTACCGAATTGACCAGCACGCCATCTTCGGCGTAGGCCTTGGAAAGGTTTTTGGCAAAGTTAAGTACACCGGCCTTGGCCGCACAGTAGGGCATTTCATCGGTGTAGGGCTGCACCGCATCCTCAGAGGTAATCAGCACTACGCGACCCCAGCCCGACTCACGCATGAGCGGAATAAATGTGCGACATACCCTTACTGCCGCCATTAAATCGACTTCAAGGGTTTCGAGCCAGTCTTCGTCGCTGGTCTCCAAAAAGTCGCCAGTCGCCCCGGTAATACCGGCGCAGTTGACCAGAATATCTACTTGACCATACTGGTCAATCACCTTGTCTTTAGCGGCTTCAACGTCATCCAAATTGCGCAGATCGGCCTGTACTCCAATGGCTTCACCCACTTTTTTGAGCTCTTTGACAGCAGCAGCAAGCTTGTCATCAGTTTTGTCGATCAGCGCAACTTTTACGCCTTCATCGGCCAATAGCTTGGCGGTAGCGCGACCGATCCCCGAATCGGCCCCTGTAATGACGGCGACTTTGCCTTTAATACCAAAATCCACTAGATATTCTCCCTTAGATAATAAATTTTTCTAAATAAATCTTAATAGTTTAATTATATAGAACCATCTGCCTTTTTATAGACTTCAAAAGAGTGACCCAAAAGCAGTGACACAACGGGTTTTACTCAGACTGGCCTAAACTTATTCAAGCTCCAACTCTAACTTAAAAATGCAAAAAAATAGGGAGCAGGCTACTGCTCCCCTTGGTCAGATTCTAAGTAAAGAGACCAAATTAATGTGTGACGCCAATTAGTCGATAGCGTTCTTAGCTTTATCTTTTACGTCTTCCTTGGCGTGCTCGGCTTTGGCCTCACCTTGCTTAGCTTTGCCTTTCATTTCTTGAGAGGTATCGCCAGTAACCTTACCAGCGGCTTCTTGAGCTTTACCTGCAACGTTTTTGCCAGTAGCTTCGGCTCTATCTTGAATACCCATAGGTAATTCTCCAAATCAATTAAACACACTTACAGTCTAAGAAGATAGTTTGCTTTGCCCATCGGTCAATGGGAACACTTTTATTGCAGGATGTCTTCGGGTTCTAGGTCTTCAACACTATCTGCTGGGGGATAAATTACAAACCCACCGTCGCTATCTTCCGTGGCATTGACGTCGTTATCGTTGCTGGTGTCATTGGAGGTCGTAGCCTCGCGATCGAGCCGATAGATAGGAATGTTTCCATCAGTGAGATCAACCTGGCTTGGATCTACGGGGGCGTAGTAAGTGGGAACACCGTTAATTTCTAGAATAATGACGCCATTAGCCGCAGGATTACCCGTAACAGGGCTGCCAGCATCGGGTAAACCGCCATCCGCCGGGGCTTCAACGCCATCGGGCAGACCGACGTCGTCATCGCCTGTGGGTTGAGTAGGGGGAATAGCAGGAGCGCCATCGTTAACCTGGGCAGATAGGGGAAGCCCGGTGCTGACTATGGTGAGGGCACTCGCGATCGCGATCGCAGCAGTACGTCCAATCATCTAAATAGTTCTCCTGGAACGATTGCACCATCGAGGCCAGATTTGCGTTACCGATCTAGCCTCGACGGCCACAGCAGGAAGGTCGTTTGGACTCGCTCAGTCAGAGAAGGTCTGACTAGAGAACTTCACCAGCACCTTCGCCATCCTTGACTTCTCGCTTAAACAGAGTGAGCAGCGAGGGGGTAACGAAGAAACCGAAATAGATACCCAACAGACCGGTTAGCCCATGCAGAAATACATCTGGCCCAAAGATAGGAAACAGACCAAAGAATGTATTCAGCACGGGAACAAAGCCCATGATGGCGAGCACAGTGTAGTAAATACCCAGCTGCCCAGCATACAAGCGTGAGCTGTCTAAAGAAATGGCGGCTACGATACCCAGCAGCCCGGTAACAATATGCACGATATTGTGAGCAGTGTTGACGGGAAACAAACCCATCAAAGCACCATAGCCAGAAACCACTTCTAGGTTGCTAGCCGCAGCGTCAAAGGAGGCGGGATGGGAGATCAACGCTGGAATAAAGCCCATGATGCCAATGGCAACGTAGACGATACCAATTACTAGTGCAAATTTTTGTGTAGTTTTCATTGCGGATTCGGCCTAAGCGCGACAACTGCAATCAAGTTAATAACTCTCAACAGGATCAGCCTCTTTAATAGGGGGTAGCTATCTCTACGCCCCTGGGCAGAACATAAAATTGCCCTCAATTTTGTCATAGCCAGGGGCAGCACTACTGAGCCTCAGATTCCTCTTGTTATAAGCTGTTTAGGCTTCATGCCGCTCTTCTCCCTTATTGGAAAGACCAGGAGACCCTGTATCAAAACTCGCGCCCAAGCAGATTCCCCGACAATGTCAGGGAATCTTGCTCAAGCGCCAGCGTCAGGGGATGGACTTAAATTACGGTGTCGTCGGGGATAGTAGCCCCTCGCAAAACGGTGACAATGCCGCTGCGAATGTAAAACCCCTGATCTTCACGATCGGCTTCTTCAACGCGGTCTTTGTTGAGAATTTGGACATTGCAGCCGATACGAGCATTCTTGTCGACAATGGCATGGTGAATCGTGCTGTTTGCACCAATGCCGAGGGGGGTCTTGGTGGTGGTATCGCAGTTGCCTCGACGCTCAAAGTTGTCCTGGTAATAGTCAGCCCCCATGATCAAGCTGTCTTCGATAGTACAGCCCGATTCAATTCTAGAGCGAATGCCAATTACCGAGTTAGTTATATTGCATTCCTTGAGCACGCAGCCCTCGCTAATCATCGACTGAGAGATCGTGCATTGCAGGTACTTAGTAGGTGGTAAATAGCGAGCCCGAGTGTAGATGGGGGCAGCCTCGTCGTAAAAGCTGAATAGCGGATTGGGCTGCTTTACCAGAGCCAAATTGGCGTTGAAGAACGACTCAATAGTACCAATGTCTTCCCAGTAATCGTTAAATAGGTAGGCCTGCACCCGATAGTCTTTAGCGGAGTTGGGAAGAATTTCTTTGCCGAAGTCAGTTTGATCGGGGTGCTGCTTGAGCAGGTCGATTAGCACCTCTCGTTTAAATAAATAAATTCCCATGGAGGCAATGTAGGGTTTCTCCTTAGCTTCTTCAGCAGAGAGGCCCAGGGTAGTGGTGTCAACCTGCATTTCCTTTAGAGCATCGCCTTTGGGCTTCTCGCTAAAATCAACAATGCGCCCGGAGTCATCAATTTTCATCAGACCAAAGCTGGACGCCCGCTTATCATCAACCGGCAGTACTGATAGGGTAATGTCGGCGTTAGTTTCGCGGTGGCGCTGCACAAAATCGCGATAATCCATGCGGTACAGGTGGTCGCCCGAGAGGATTAAGTATTCGTCTACATTCATATCCTCAAAGCGCGGAAGATACTGGCGCACGGCGTCGGCGGTACCCTGAAACCAATCCAGGTTTTCGGGAGTTTGCTGGGCCGCCAGCACTTCTACAAATCCCTGCTGAAAGCCTGAAAAGCTATAGGAACGGGAGATATGTGCATTTAAAGAGGCCGAGTTGAACTGCGTCAGCACGTAGATTTTTGAAATGTCCGAGTTGATGCAGTTGCTGATGGGAATGTCAATCAGCCGGTGTTTTCCGCCCAGGGGTACAGCGGGCTTGGCGCGAGTTTTGGTCAGTGGGTAGAGGCGAGTTCCAGCACCGCCGCCCAGTACAATTCCTAATACTCTATTCACGATATCTCCTTGTTTGTAGCTTTCGACTAGCGCAGCTGTTGACGTGCGCCTCTTTAAGAACAGCGTTGTTCCCCTGGGCTGCTCTTGTGATCAGCAGAGAGTCGTAACTCACGACGCTGTGGGTTGGGTTATGGCGTGGTAAAGCCGCAGCCTAACGCACCGCCGGGGTTTGCTTAAATTGCGTTACCCGTAGCGACGCACCCTACTGCAAGTAGAGCTACCGTAAGTAGAGTCCGTCTACTAAAACTACTGAAATCCCGAAGGCTATTGCCTTTACTCTCTAGGATTAACCCCTTCTTCCCTCTATCGACCTGTATCCCAGGGCGGAATCCGTTTCAACAAAGAGCTAAATTTTGTAAATCGGAAGCGCAATTTTATACAAACTCAACATAAACAGTTTTTAACAAAGATTTCTTCGCCAATAAAGCTCGGATATGCGCAAAACTTACAAATTTCGCAGTCTATCTCCGTCTTCTGACCGTTTCTTTTGCGTCTATAGGTAGATGGGACGAATTTACCTAAGTCATACATTAGGTGGCAAGAATTGTTCACTATTCGCGCTTCATTGCCGTAGCAATTGAGAAGGAAATACCCATGTCTTACACCAATGAACCTGGTGCTTACAGAAACGAGCCCGGAACTTATAGGGATGACCCCACCGCCAATCCCAACTACCGGGTCACAGAAACCACGACGACTCTGCCCGTAGCCGAATACCATGACCTAGTGCGCTGGGGCCCAATTTTTGCCGGTTTAGTGATTGCGATCGCGACCCAGCTGGTGCTGACCGGCATTGGTGCCGCCATTGGTCTCACCACGCTAGCTAACACCGCCACCCCTCAGGGTGAAGCCGGGGGCGTCGGTACCGCCGTCGGCATTTGGTCCATTATCAGCCTGCTGATTTCGCTATTCATCGGCGGTTGGGTTACGGCTCGTGCCTGTGGCCCCATGAACCGCAAAACCGCCATGCTCAACGGCGCTATTCTGTGGGCTACCACCCTGGCTGTGAGCGCATGGCTGCTTTCTACCGGGGTAGCAGGAGCCTTTGGCCTGGCTGCTCAAGGGGCCGACGCGGTGCTCAACCAGATCCCTGCCGGTGAGCTGCCCAACGTGCCCCAAGACCCCAGCGTGCCCCCCCAGCAGATTCAGAACGCTGCAGGCAATGCCGCCAAGGTGGGCTGGTCGTTTGCTTTGGGTTCGCTGCTGGGCCTGGTAGCTGCCCTGGCCGGTTCTGCCGTTGGCGTCCGCCATCCCCGCGCCGCTACCCGCTAGATGGCGACCTAGGTTTGTCGACCAAATCAACACAGCAGACAGTTAAAGGTAGGTTTCGGCCTACCTTTTTTATTGGCCTATTTCTGGGGCAAATCTTAGGGTACGTGCCAAATTTGCAAATTCATGGATTCGGTGAACGGCTAGTCTGTCGTGCCCACGCAAACGGGCATCCTATCGCGAACACAGCAGCTGCGCCCCTACAAATTGGAGGGATTCATTCCGGATTTAGTATTATGCCTTTCTAGCTGTTTAAACAAATAGAATCTGTATCGGAAGTTTGAGGTGAGTATAATAGCTCATCAATTAAGCTAGCTATATTCAATACATTTTATTAACCCATTACAGTGTGTACTCCATCAGATTTTCGTATTCTTGTCGTTGATGACATCGACGACAACCTATTTTTACTGCAAACCGTATTGGAAACAGAGGGTTATGCGGTAGATACGGCTGGGAACGGCGGCACAGCTTTAGCGAAAGTTGAGAGCTCTCCCCCCGATCTAATTTTGATGGACGTGATGATGCCCGACATGAACGGCTATGAGGTAACCCGACAGATTCGGCAAAACCCGAAATTACCGTTTATGCCAATTTTAATGGTCACCGCCTACGACACCATTAATACCAACCAGGGGTTGGCACTGGATTCACATAACTTTATTCGCAAGCCAATTGAGTTTGACCAGTTGTTGTCTAAAGTGGCAACGCTGTTAGAAGCATGCCACCATCACCACGATTCGGACGGGCAATAGCGCCCCAAACTACTATCGCTACTTTGGGTAAGTACTCTACTTTGCTAGAACGCCGTTTCAGTCTTTGCGGCCCCTTTCATGCTCAGTCTAGGCACCAGGGTGGGGGCCTATAGCGGTCAGTTAGTGACCGTCCCCAGCAGGGCGGCGATCGCCGTTACCAGTTCGGCTGGCTCAAAAGGTTTGCTCAGGTGCCGCTCAAACCCGGCAGCGATCGCCTGCTGCTGGTTGATCTCCCCGGCATAGGCGGTCAGGGCCACGGCCTTAAAGGTGGGCGGCTTGCCCTGCCTGGTGAGCTGCGATCGCATCTGCTTGAGCAGCATATAGCCATCCACATCGGGCATGGCTATATCGCTAATCAGCACGTCTAGCTCTAGCTGAGGCAGCCTCTGCAGAGCCTCAGCCGCAGAGGTAACAGCAGTAACCACCGCCCCGGCCTGCTCCAGCACCAGCAGCAGCAGCTCGCGGGCGTCGGCTTCGTCTTCGACCACTAAGATACGCACTCCGGTCAGCCGGGTAGGCAGAGCTGAATAGCGCAACGCATCGACGGCCCCCTGCACGACAGCTTTGAGATTGGTGGGCAGGGGTAGCCGCACCGTAAAAGTCGAGCCCAGCCCTTCACCGGGGCTAATGGCGGCGATCGTTCCGCCGTGCAGCTCGACGAGCTGCCGCACGATCGCCAGCCCCAGCCCCAGCCCGCCAAACTGGCGAGTCGTTTTGCTGTCGGCCTGGCGAAAGCGGTCAAATATGTAAGGGATAAATTCTGGAGTAATGCCCTGCCCCGTGTCGCTGACAGTGAGCTGCGCATAGACGCTCCCATACCCCACTACCTCCAGCCGCACCTCAACCTGCCCCCCCTCGGGCGTAAACTTGACCGCATTAGACAACAGGTTCCACACCACCTGCTGCAGTCGGCCGGCATCGCCCAGCACGGGCGGCAGTTCGGCGTCGAGCTGGGTGTGCAGCCGAATTGCCTTGGCCTCTGCCGCCAGCCGCACCGTTTCGATCGCGGCTTCGACGGTGGCCTTGAGCTGTACGGGGGCAACATCGAGGTTGAGCTTGCCCTGCAAAATACGCGAGACATCGAGCAGATCGGCAATCAGCTGAGTTTGCAGCTTGGCGTTGCGCTCAATCGTCTGGAGGCCCCGCAGCAGGGTGTCGGGGTCGGGCTCACGCTTTTGCAGCAGCTGTGACCAGCCCAAGATGGGGTTGAGGGGCGAGCGCAGCTCGTGGGAGAGCACGGCTAAAAATTCATCTTTGATGCGGTTGGCCGCCTCGGCCTCGCTGCGGGCGGTTTGCTCGTCCTGGTAGAGGCGGGCGTTGTCAACGGCGATCGCCACCTGATGGGCAATATTTTCGGCCAGGGCCAGGTCGGTGGGGCTGTAGTGGCGGTTCGACTGGGCCGTTACAAACGAAATGACCCCCAAAATTTGCCCCCGGGCAATCAGCGGCGCAGCAATGCAGGACTTTAGCCCCAGCCCCTCCAGCAGGCGCAAGTGCTCTGAGTCTTGGGCCACCGACTCCAGGGCCACCGCTGAAATCTCTGCCATCAGCTCAGTCTGGTCGAGGCGCAGAGTTTGGGCTAGCCCCACAGGGGTATCGACCGTTTGGGGATAGCGGTGATGCAGTTGCCAGGCCAGCTCTACTTTGGCCGGGTCGCAGTGGGCCACAGCTACCCGCTCCATACCTCGCTCGGGGTTGAGCAAATCGATCGTGCACCAGTCGGCAAAGAACGGCACAACCCGATCGGCCACCTGCTGTAGGGTGTCGGCATGGTTGAGTAACGAAGCCAGGGTGGTGCTGATATCGACCAGCAGCGCCGAGCGAAACTGACTCGCCTCGGCATCGATCCGAGCTGCCTGCTCGCGAATACGCTGGGCTCGCTCGGCTTCGATCAGCTTGCGATCGGTGATGTCAAAGAACGAGGCCACCACGGCAAAAGGCGTGGCTTCGTTGGGGTGAAACAGGGGCCGGGTGTTGATCGAGATCCAGGTCAGCGTGCCGTCGGGCTTATTCACCCCCATGACCACGTTGGACTGCGGTTTGCCCGTGCTCAGCGTGACCATGCTGGGATGCCGATCGCCAGGAAAGGGGGAGCCGTCTTCGTGAATGGTTGACCAGGCAGGGTCGAGGGAGGTGCGCCCCATCAGTTGTTCGACGGTGAGGCCCAGAATGTCGGCGGCGCTGGCGTTGCAGGTGTAGATCGTGCCGTCAGCATCCTGCAAAAGAATGCCCTCGGCGGTGGTTTCAATCACCGAGCGGTAGCGCTCTTCAGAGGCCTGCAGGGTCAGTTCGGCCTGTTTGCGCTCGGTAATATCGCTCATTGAGGCGATCGCGTGGGTGATATTGCCCCTGGGATCGCGCAGCGGCGAAGCATTGACGCACAGAATCGCGCGGCTGCCATCGGCATGGGCAATGGCTATTTCTACCCCGTGGGCCGGCTGTCCAGTGCGAATGACCTGCATAAAGGGCAGATCGTCGGTCGCCAGGGGGGCTCCCGCCAGGCTGGTTGCCTTCCAGGTGGGGGCATCGTAGCTGTGCTCAACCAGCTCCTGACGGGGGCGGCGAAATATCTTTTCGGCGGCAGAGTTAACCGTTACCATCTGCCCCTGGGCGTTGACGATCACAACCCCGTCGGGGATGGTCTCAAAAATGCTGGATAGCTGAGCTTCACTGGCTCTCAGGGCATCTTCCATGCGCTTGCGATCGGTGATGTCGTGCATCACCACCACCGCCCCCTGGGGGCTGCCGTCCAGGGCCGCGATCGCCTGCCCGCTGGTCAACACCGTCCGGGCTACGCCTCCCTTAGGCGCAATCACCATCTCAACATTCTCGACGGCTTCTCCCTGCAGGGCGCGAAACAGGGGAATCGCCTCTGTGGGCAACGGCGTAAGGCCATCGGGCTGATAGAGATCATAGTAGTCAGCCCACTGCTCGGGGGGCAGAGGCTGCTCGGGCAGGCCGTGAAAGTCACGAGCCGCCTGGTTAAAGAGAGTCAAGAGACCCGCCTGATTGCAGGCCACAATCCCCGCCTGGACGTTTTCCAGCAGCACGCGCAGCATCTCCTGCTCTTTTTGCAGGGCAATTTCGGTCTGCCGCCGCTCGGCAATTTCGAGCTGTAGCTGCTGATTGGCGCGCGAAAGCTCGGCGGTGCGCTGGGCCACCAGCTGCTCTAAGTCTTGCTGCACCCGCAGCCTGGCGGCGTCAGTCTGCTGGCGTTCGAGCTCGGTGGCAATGCGCAGCGCAAAAATGGGCAACAGCGCCTCAATCAGCTGCACGTTGGTAAAGGGGCTGCCGTCCATCACCCCGAGCAGCCCCAGAGGCACACCCCCAGCATCAAAAAAGGGAATGGCCGCGTAGCTGTCGATGCCCAGCGGGTGCAGCAGCGGCGCATCGGGAAACTGCACCTTGACCCCGCCCGGATAGCAGCACAGCTCGCGCTTAAGCAGCACCTGATGACAGGGGGTATGGTGCAGCAAATATTCAAAATTGTCGGCGATTTTTCCCTGTACACAGGCGGCGATGGTTTTTACGGTATCCTGACGATCGCCGTCGAGCAATCCAATGTAGACATACTCCACCCCCAGGGTGTGGGCCAGGTGCTGCACCAGGGCGGCAAAGAAGGCGGTTCCCGTTTGGGCGGCGACCCCTTCGGTCACGGCCACCAGGGCCTTATCAATTTCGGCGACCCGGTGGGCGGCCAGGCGCAGGTCTAGCTCATCGACGACCAGGGCCGCCAGGTCAGCCAGCACCGTTTGCTGGTCGGCGCTCAGCCCGTCGCGGGGTTGAGAATCGAGTATGCACAGGGTGCCGACGATAAAGCCATCGTGGGTGCGCAGCGGTGCCCCAGCGTAGAAGCGCACCCCCGGGTCGCCATGCACCAGCTGATTATCCGCAAAGCGCTGATCTCGATGCACATCGGGCAGCACCAGTACCTGCTCAGAGAGCAGCGCGTAGCTGCAAATAGAGGCCTGCCGCTGGACCACCTGCCGATCAAACCCGTGGGCTGACTTAAACCAGGCCCTGGAGTCATCGACCAGCGAAATAAGCGCCACCGGCACATTAAACAACCGGGCCGCCAGCGCCGTAATGCGATCGAATCCGGCTTCGGGGGGAGTATCTAAAATGTTGTATCGCCGTAGGGCTTCCAGCCGTCCCGCTTCGTTGTGAGGTAGGGGAGATGGGGGCATTAGCGGTTCAGAAGAAGCTTGGGGGGAGAACTGCAGTGGCGGTCGCTAAGAGAGTGCACAGCACCCGGTCTAACCTATGGGCGATCGCAACAATATTTAACCTATGGGCCTCATTGGCTTACTCTCCTTTAGGTATAGCTTAGCGTGGCCAAAAAAGGGCCGCGCAATCATTAGAATTGCGGCGCAGACTGATTAGCCATCCCGAACAGACCCGAAACTCCAGCTGCTGTGGGCACAAAACAAAATTGGCGACCCGCCCTGGGCCGCCAATTCAATTAGTGAGTAGTGTTTTGAGGTAGCTTAAGCTGCGCTTTAGCCTAGCCCCGGAGTCCCAAGTCGTAGGCTACTTCGTGTACACCGGGAATAGCCTTAACATCGTTGATAATGGCCTGGGCCGTGCTGCGATCGGTCACTTTACCAGACAGTCGCACCGAGCCGTTGGAGACGCTGACCTTCAGCTCATCGGGAACCTTGCTCTCAACCCGGTCGGTAATCTCCTGGTCGCCCAGGGGAGTGCCCTTAGCATCGGCGTACTCAATGCCCTGATATTGATTGCCTTGGGGAGTTGACTGGAGCGTCTCATTTAGATCTTTTTGACCACTGGTCAAAGCATCGCCATTGACGGCACCAGCAACAGCCGGCTGAGTAAATCCAACTAGCATAACCGCCAGGCAAACTGCGGTTACCAAACTAGCTTGTCCAGCCTTGGGAAGGCGCACCAGCCGCAGGGCTACCCCTAGACTAACCATCACCATTCCAATTTCTAAAGCAGTCAACATGGGCTTTACTCCAATAACAAAAGATTGATGAGGTCGCAGTGCGCGATCGCCTGGCAAGCATTAGCCAAGTTCTATAACTGACTAAAGATCAAAACAATCATTGAAATCTAGCTAAAACTAGATTGCCAGGGCGATCGCCTGTGCCTCACCACAGGTCAATCAATAGTGTAGGCAACTCAGCTCTGACGGACATCTCCCAACAGCCATAGGTCAAATACGCCAAAAGGCAGAGCTTAGCTAGCAGATGCCTAACAAGAAATAGCCTCAATTACTCGCTCCAAATATTCCTGTGAAAATGGTGCCACGGAGAATTTTGGATTACCGCATTGCCCACACGACAATACGCGCAGGTCATTAGCTGCCTGCAAAGACTTGGCCTGGCGAGCGTTAAGTTCAGCGAAAGGATGTCAATGCCAAAACGCGCTCTCGACTATTCTTGGCCATAACTGTCACTAGGACACCCCCCAAATAGCCACTGATTTAGGATCCTTCTTAGATAGCCCTTAAGGAAGCCTTATTGTCTTCCTAAAGAATATTTAAGCCTTCGCAAAAAGTTAGCCGGTCCTGGCTAACCGCGCAACATTTGTTCATAGCTTTAGCATGTCTTTTGACAGCAGATAGGCTAACTCTAAAATTCGATATTCGCTGAACAGTGCTATATTTTTCTGTTCTTTCTAAACAATGACCTGCGGGGCGGTTTGGTGGTCTTTTGCTGCAGACGCTGGCCTGCAGGTCATCAATCAGCCAGGCTGAAAGTAATAATTGATACGCCGGCAACAGCACACTTTAACCGTGCCCATCGGTATTTCTAACTTCGGCTCAGCCCACAGCCCCAAGCTGGACCAGTATTGACCTCGCTCAAGCCGAGAATGCGTACCAAATTGGCGCTGTTTGACGACTGCGATCGCCAGGCCGAAACCCAATTGCCTCACGATTTTGACAAAACCCCCCTTTGGACGATGGAGAAGCCTGAGATAAGCGTCAACCTGATAACCATTGATGGTGAAATGAGCACTTTAAGGCGTTTCAGTGGCGCTTTAGCAGCGCCTCAACTCTTCATCATAATGGATTCAGGATTGTTCTATTTCACTGTCAGTTGAGATACACCCAAAGCACAAACCATGGAGGAAACTTCCCATGACTACAGGTACTAGAGTTCAAGAAGTCGTTAGCAACCTCGAGTACGACTGGCTAACTGTTATGCACAACAAAGCAGAGGCAATCCAAGCCTACGACAAGTACATGCAGGATGCCCGCGATGCCGACTCTCAGGAATGCGTTGATCTGTTTACTCAGCTCAAGCAAACTGAGATTGAGCAAATTCAGGAAATTCGCAAGCACCTGATGAAGACCATGTCCCAAAGCTAGGGACGTTACTCTGCTATCACAAACGAGTCTGCGAATGCGCAAAGCTCTAGGCCTCTGGTAACTCTAGAGGCCTAGAGCTTTGCGCAAAAACTTTACACTGTGTCTCTCGTTACTTTCCTACCTTAAGGAGCAAGCAGATCGCCTCCAGATCTTACTCAGGTAGGATTGACTTCACTCTTTGGGTCAAAAAGTGACCCTGGCTAAAATTTTCTCTTGCCGATCTATTTCTAGCGATAGGTCGCCTTAAGCAGCAGATTACTTACTATCAAAACACATTTTGAGCAATTCTCCTATGCAGACATTCGACGTTGTTATTATTGGGGCTGGCCACAATGGCTTAGTTTGTGCAGGATATTTACTGAAGGCAGGTTACAGCGTTTTACTGCTAGAAAAGCGCGAAATTCCCGGTGGGGCCGCCACTACAGAAGAGGCCTTACCCGAAGATGCACCTGGCTTTTACTTCAACCTCTGCGCTATTGACCACGAGTTCATTCATTTGGGGCCTGTAGTCGATGAGCTAGAGCTAGAGCGCTACGGTCTAGAATACCTCTACTGCGACCCGATTACCTTCTGCCCCCAGGCCGATGGCAAATCGTTTTTGGCCTACCGCTCAGTCGACAAAACCTGTGCCGAAATTGCTCGCTACAGCCAGCGGGATGCCGAAAAGTACAAAGAGTATATGGCCTTTTGGGACACCCTTACCCAGGCCATCACTCCTATATTTAACGCACCACCAAAGTCAGTCGTCGACATTTTAGGCAACTATGGTCTGCACAACATGCAAGACCTATTTTCGCTGATTGGGGGCGTTGACCAGGCGCTAGACCTGATTCGCACCATGTTGAACAGCCCCCAGGACACCCTCAACGAATGGTTTGAGACCGAAGTGGTCAAAGCACCCCTGGCGCGGCTGGCATCAGAACTGGGGGGGCCGCCCTCACAAAAAACGCTAGCCGTCGGCTCAATGATGATGGGGCTGCGCCACAACCCCGGCGTGGCCCGTCCTCGCGGCGGTACGGGTGCCCTGGTCGAGTCCCTGGTGCGCATGGTCAAAGACCATGGCGGCGTTATTCTATGCGACCAGTCGGTTGAGCAAATCTTAGTGGATGCCAGCGGGCGCGTCGAAGGGGTGCGCGTAGCCGGTGGGCAAGAATATCGGGCCACCAAAGGGGTAATTTCCAATATTGACGCTCAGCGAGTCTTCCAAGACCTGGTGCCGGCAGCCGATGCTCAAACCCTGGCCCCGGGCCTGTCAGAACGGCTGGACCGTCGCATTGTCAACAACAACGAGGGCATTCTCAAGATTGACTGTGCGCTCTCAGAAATGCCCCGATTTGAGGCCCACAACCACCAGGATGAGTACCTGATTGGCTCAGTGCTGATCGCTGACTCGGTGGATCAGGTAGAAACTGCCCACACCATGCCCACCCAGGGCCTGATTCCTGACCACGACCCATCGCTCTATGTGGTCGTGCCTACGGTGATGGATCCATCGATGGCACCAGCGGACCAGCACACCCTTTGGATTGAGTTTTTTGCGCCCTACGAGGTCAAGGGGGCCGAAGGCACAGGGCTGATGGGCACCGGCTGGACCGATGAACTCAAAAACAAAGTGGCCGATCGCGTGATCGACAAACTGGCCGACTATACGCCCAACCTCAAGCAGTCGATTATTGCGCGGCGAGTCGAAAGCCCGGCAGAGCTAACTCAGCGCATCGGCGTACGCAAAGGCAACCACTACCACATCGATATGACCCTCGATCAGATGGTGTTCTTTCGACCGCTGCCCGAGCTGGCCAACTATCAAACCCCAATTGACGGGTTGTTTTTAACCGGGGCGGGCACCCATCCTGGCGGCTCAATTTCGGGTATGCCGGGGCGCAACTGCGCTCGCGTGTTTTTGAGTGTGCAGGAACCCCTGAAGTACAACCTCAAAGAAGCCGGTAACTGGCTCAAAGATCGCTTTAAGTCGGTGACGAGCCTGAGTCGCTAAAGCTATGCGCCACCAGCCTGCGGAAACCTGGTCGGTGGCGCCTGTTGAACGAGAGCCCCGATCGATTGTTTACTTTTCTGGCACATTTTTAGAGGACACTGCTATGGCCGGTCAAGATTATCAGAATCAGTCTAACCAGGTACCGTATCCCAATTTGCCGCCGCTGATCGACAGCCGGGCTACGGAATATCGAGGTACCGGCATTACCAGTTCGGTAGCTATTTTTGGGCATCCCATTCATCCCATTATCGTTATTTTTCCGATCGCATTTTTGAGCGGTGCGGCGGGCGCTGACCTGGGCTACTGGCTCACTCAAGATTTCTTCTGGGCCAGGGCCAGTATTTGGCTGTTGGGGCTGGGGGTGCTGTCGGCGATCGCCGCCGCCATTACCGGCATGGCCGACTTTATCAATATTCCTCGGGCACGTCAGCGTACTGCCGGATGGGCTCACATGGCCCTCAATGTAGGAGCGCTGGTGCTCAGCATTATCAACGTTATTTTGCGGTGGGGCGATCCGGCGGGAGCAATTTTGCCCGTGGGGTTGGTGCTGTCGCTAGTAGTGTCTGGGCTATTGCTGGCCAGCGGCTGGTTTGGGGGCGAGCTGATGTTTCGCCACAAGGTCGGCATTGTCGGCCCCGGTGAAACGATGGAGCGGTAGGCGTCAGCACTGCGCTGCTAGGTGAGGTATGGCCAAAGTTACTGGGTTAGGCACATCAATAAGCCTGAAGACGCTTGAACGCTTGTCTGACAGACCCCCTAACCCAACTGGCTACAGCTATTTGTGCGATGCCTGAAACCAGGAGTTGACTGGACATCCATCTACCTCACCCGCTGCCAAGCCGCTAGGTTCTGGCCCGGTGCAGCGATCGCCCCGCTTCAGCCATTCCGCAGGCGCTGATTCCGTAGATCCTGATTCCGTAGACAAGAGGTGTAGCCATGACTTGGGAAAATCACATTGACTTTGACCACTGCACCATCTCCCATGGATCATCGCCCAGCTCGATGACGCCGGGCCTAACCAATACCTACGACGACGAACTTCGCGAGAAAGCAGGGCAGCACGTGCCGCCGCCGCCGCCGGAGTACATGGGCCTAGAGGGGGAGTACGACACTTTTGGGCTGGTGCGTCGCCTGGCTGAGGCGCTCGATCGCGAGTCTGACCTGACTGCTATCGAAACCCTGACCCTGATTCAGCATGGCAGCACCATTCAGCTGACGGGCGAGGTGAGCGATCGCACCACCCTGGAGCGCATTGTTGATGTGGCCAGGCGGGTAGACGGTACCCGCGAGGTAGACAGCAACCACGTGGCGATCGCTGACCAAAATTCTTAAAGAAAATCCTGGCCAAAGTAAAGTCAAAACCTTTGGTTGTTGCTGGTTTGAAGCACGAACTTGAGTAAGGTGAAGACGCAGCTAGGCTAAAGGCCTTACGGTCGTTGGCTCCAACGCGAGGCGTTGATTTTTTGATTTATGCCGGGTTCAGCAACGCCCAATTTTCACTTGCTTATTCTTACGCATTTATTAAGACGGCTTTAGGCCACCGTTAAGGCTAGCTCTAGAGAAGTAGATAGGCGCTCAGGCGACCTTAACGATTCAGCTCAATGATAGATATGGCTTTGCTTTGAAATGATTAGGCTGTGGTTGGTATTCTAATGGAGCCCCTTTCTATGCCTGCCACCTTAAACGATCAAAAACGAACTGCGATCGCCGAAAAACTGGCTGACATTAAAGCCATTCAAAGTGTAATTATTGACAACGAAGAGCAGTTTCTAAATCAGTGCAGCGACGAGCATCTGCGCAAGCGTTTGGAAGACATGCTGGAAGACGATCAAAAGAATTTAGATATTGTCGAAACCGCTATCACCCAGTACGGCGTGCAGGCTGAGCCTAAATCTACCGTGCAGGAGCTGGTCAACCAGACCAAAAATGCCTTCTCGCGCTCCGAACTCAGCCTGTACGACAAAATGGCCCAGCACGAACTGCTCAAACACGGCCAGGTGGTGTCGGGTCTGGTGGTGCACAAAGCGGCCCAGGTAGTGGGCAAAGACGTAGAGGCTGCCCTCGCCCCCCTCAACACCGTTAACTTCGAAAATCGCGCCCACCAGGAGCAACTCAAGGGCATGCTCGAATACCTCGGCACCCTGGAGCTGACCGGCCAGGAACCCCAGCAGGGGCTGTGGGCTCGGGTGCAGGATGCGATCGCCGCCGCCACCGGAGTTGTGGGCAGTGCTACCACCCAGGCATCGGACAGCGACTCCGCTGATGTCCTGGATTTTATCTTTATGGATCACCAGAAGGCCAAAACCCTGATCAGCGAAATTCGCAACGCAGACAACGCTGATCAGTGCAAAGCCCTGTTTGGTCAGCTCTACAAAGACCTTTTGGTGCACTCCAAAGCCGAAGAGGAAGTCGTCTACCCTGCCGTTCAGTCCTTCTACGGCAACGACGACACCCAGGAACTCTACGCTGAGCAGGCCGAGATGGAAAACCTGCTCAACGAGATCAAGTCTATGTCCTCGACGGGCGATGCGTTCATGGACAAAATCAAGCAGCTCAAGGCCATGGTCGGCGACCACACCCGCCAGGAAGAAAGCACCATGTTTGCCTCGATGCGCAAAAATCTCTCCCGGGAAGACCGCGAGCGCATGGGTATGCGCTTTAAGGAGAGCAAGCAGAAGCTGCAAAGCCAGATGTAATCGCACACTGGCGGCGCTGCTGCCGACTGGACAAACGCCTCTAGTTTGCCCCAGTCAATTTCAGACGTTTCAATTTAGTTCTTTAAGGAGCAATTCATGCAAATCCTAAAACGAGTTTTTAATCCTACCGCTCTGCGGCAGTGGGCCATCGTTTTTCTGGCCGGTTTAGTGGTGCTGGTAACCACCGCCTGCGGCGCCGCCCAGTCGTCTACACCCGCTAGAAACAGTGTCGGCAGTGCCGGCCCCGGCCAAAACGAAACCATGTACCCCCACAAGGATACCGTCCGTGACACCAGTGCCGCCGATGCCAAAGCCGATCGCATGATTCGTCAGGCCGAGCAGCGCATCGAAAGCACCGACGACAACGCTGTAAAAGAGGCGGCTAAAAACATTGGCAAGTCGACCCAGCGGGCCGCTGACAATGCCGCAGCAAACACCAAGGGAGCCATTGATCGCGCCGCCAATACGGTCGATCGCAACACCCCTGACCTCCCCCACAGCTAGAGCAGCTAGCGACTAAATTAGAGGTTTTAGATTCCAGGCAGGAGCAACCCCACGTTGTTGCTGCCTGGAACTTAAGCTGAAAATTAGGCTAGATCAAACGCAGCGATTCGCTTCAACTCAACTCTCCCTTTTGCCCCGTTCTAAACATCTATGATCGTCAATCTTCAAACCGATGGTTGGGAAATCATCTACCATCGCGCCCACGCGCTTTTAGCGGCCCAAATTGCGGGCCATTGGGACCTCGACAAACAGACCTATCGTCTTTACGAGACTATCGCTGCGATCGCCCACCATGACCACCTCGAAAAAGAGTGGGAAGACGATCAGCTCACCGAGGCCGGTGCCCCCTTAGACTTCAGGCTAGAGAAAGAATCTCCGATTGAAAAACTGCGTCAGCACGCCGATGAGGCCCTCTACCAGGGTCGCTGGGTCGCCATGCTCATTTCGATGCACCTGTGCTTTTTGAACCAGGGCAAGGGCGAGGAAGACCCAGAGATGGCCAACTTTCTTAAGGAGCAGCGGCAGCGGCAGGCCCGGTGGCAGGCCGAGCTAGAGATCAGCCCAGAGGAGGCTGAACAGGCCTACACCTACATGCGGTGGTGCGATCGCCTCTCGCTGATTCTCTCCCAGCGCCAAATTCCAGCTGCCGGCCGCAAGCTAGAAATTACTAACGGCCCCAGCGGCAAGTCCTACAGTGTTTACCAGCTCGATTCTGGCGATTTAAGCGTCATACCCTGGCCATTTTCCTGCGACAAATTTACGGTCAAAGTTGACGCCTGCTATCTGTCACAGCTTCAGTTTTCGTCCAACGACGAACTCACTCAGGCGCTGAAAGAAGCTCCTCGCAAATCTTTGGCCTGGACGTTTAAAAAATCATCAGACTGAGCATAAAACTCCAGCTATGGCAGAGCCACATGGCGTCATAATGCAATATTTTCACTGGTACACGCCAGCGGATGGCAGCCTGTGGAAAGAATTTGCCGATTGCGCCCATGATTTAGCGGCGGTAGGCATTACCGCCGTCTGGCTACCACCCGCGTACAAGGGCAGCAGCGGCGGCTTTGATACAGGCTACGGCGTCTACGATTTATACGATCTAGGTGAGTTTGATCAAAAAGGTAGTATTCGCACCAAGTACGGCACTAAAAGTGAATATCTCAACGCCATTCAGGCTGCCAAAACGGTCGGCATAAACGTCTATGCCGATGTAATTTTGAATCATATGGTGGGGGGCGATGCCACTGAAGAGGTCGAAGCCACACCCCTGAGCTGGGAAAATCAAAAAGATGCGATCGGCGAAACCCGAACCATTAAAGCCTGGACACAATTCGCGTTTCCGGGCCGCCAGGGACAATACTCTACGATGGAATGGCACTGGTGGCATTTCGATGCCGTCGACTACGATGCCAACCGCGAAGATGAGAATGCCATTTACGTGTTCAAAGGTAAATTTCTGCAAGACGACGGCGATCTTGAGGACAGAGCCACCGCTTTTTTAATCGGTTGCGATTTAGATACCCAGTCTGAAGAGGTGCGGGCGGCTCTAAAACAGTGGGGAGATTGGTACGTTGAGACCACCCAAGTTGATGGATTTCGCTTTGATGCCGTTAAGCATGTCAGGTCCGATTTTTTCTCTGATTTTCTACGGCACTGTCGCGACGAAACTGGCCAACATCTATTTGCTATGGGCGAGTACTGGTCCGGCGACGTCAACCTGCTGCAAAAGTTTATTGATAGAACCGGCGGCCACATTCACCTGTTTGATATACCGCTGCACTATAACCTGAGCCGGGCGAGCAGAAGCGGCGATCGCTACGACCTAACCACAATTTTCGACCAAACCCTGGTCCAACAACAGCCTGAGTTGGCCGTTACCATGGTCGACAACCACGATTCACAACCGCTACAGGCATCAGAATCTACCATTGAACCGTGGTTTAAGCCTCACGCTTATGCCCTGATTTTACTGCGTCAGGCAGGGTACCCGTGTATTTTTTATGCCGACTACTACGGAGCCCACTACACCGATGTCGATCGCGAGGGCAGAGAGCGTGACATCCGGCTTGATAGCTACCGGTGGCTAATTGATCGCTTTCTCCATGTGCGCTATACCTACGCATTTGGCGAGCAGCACGATTATTTTGACCACCCCAACACTATCGGTTGGACACGCCTGGGAGATAGCGAACACCCCGGTGGCATGGCGGTTGTCATGACTAATGGCGACAAAAGCTGTAAGTACATGAAAGTAGGGCCAGGAAATCGTACTTACTATGACATTACTGAGCAGAGCGAGGTTTTAGTAACCACCGACCGTGAAGGGTGGGGCGAGTTTTGCTGTGTTGAAGGTTCAGTCTCAGTGTGGATACCTCGACATTAAACCATTCTTTTTTTGCCCTAAAAAAACCGAGGGCTGAGCGGAGTCGTTCGTGAAACGTCTCCCGTAGGGAGAAAGCCCGTTCCCTTCGACTCTGCTCAGGGAACGGCTGTGAGTCTTTTTATCGTTTGGAGTGACGCGCCAGCGTCATGGAACGTTGCTCTGAATAGGACGATATCGGCCTTGATTGTGGCCTGCGATTTTAGTACGCCACAGGCTGAGCCTACTTAACTCCATCAGGCTGAGACTCTAACTCAATATTCTGCCTACAGGCGGATAAGCTATTTCTGTAATCTTGGCTACAGTGATTAGGCTGGTCAAGCAATGAATAGATCCTAATTTATTGATCGGCTGCCTGCTTGACTGATCCCTAGATGAGTCATCAATGAATTAACGGGAAGATTTTTCTTAGGTATTTTATGTTTGCTGCCCTCAACAATCGTGACTTGAGGAAAAACACCACAAGCCACAATTTATCAACACCCAAGAGCATTGACTTTAGCCATTTAGAGCAAGAGTTTGTTGAACTGCTAAATCTTGAAAATCTTGACCAGCAGGTTACCCAAAATCCGCAGTGTGTTGAGGCGCTAGAAGACGCGATCGCCGCCGCCCTGCCCTTAGCTTACGGCGATGCCTCAGCCCCTGGGGATGAGTCGGCCCACTGGTTTTTGCAGCGTATTCTTTACCGCATCAATCGCCTCAACCTTTTTTGGTACGACGACCTACAGCACTACAAAAACGAGCGATCGCTCTACCTACAGTGGCTGCGCGATCGCATTGAATCTGCCTGGCAAGCCTGGGAGCTAGAGCAGATGGACGTTGACTCTTTGAAACAGCAGGATGTCCAAAAAACTCTACGAGACTGGTATGAGGCCGATCTAAACCCACCCATCACTGAAAATAGACGTTTTTTGCGCGAAGACCTCGATCGCGAAGGCTACCGACGGCTGCTGGCTATTACATCGCTAGACGGTTTAGTAGAAGCCAGCCGCATGTCGCGCATTTTGGGTGGCGCCAGCAACGAAGTACAGGCCATGCTGATTCGTGTGCTGATGGAAGAGTACGGCAACGGCCGCCTGGCCCGCAAACACTCTACCTTTTTCGCCAAAATGATGGCTGAGATGCACCTCGACACGACCCCAGAAGGATATCTTGATCTGGCCCCCTGGCAGCTGTTGGCCAGCATTAATCACAACTTTTTGCTGACCGAGTGCAAGCAGCATTTTCTGCGCTACAACGGCGGGCTGACCTATTTTGAAATCGTTGGTCCCTCTATCTATACCGACTATTTGATGGCAGCACAGCGCTTAAATTTGAGCGAAGAATCGTCAGGGTATTGGGAATTGCACATCCGAGAAGATGAACGCCACGGCCTGTGGATGCTAGAGGATGTAGCCCTGCCGCTGGCGGAGCAATACCCTGATCAAGCCTGGGAAATTTTGCTGGGGTATACCCAGGAAAAATTTATTGGGGAACGGGCCGGTCAAGCCATCATTCGGCACATTCAGCAAGCGCCTACTTCTCTGCCCAATATTTATTTGGCCTGATTGTCAGCCTTTTTTAACCTACCTACCGAACCCTTGCCATGAACAAAAGTTTGCTGGTCTCTGACACTGCGGTTGAGGCCAAATCTCCCAATCAAGTTTTCTTCTGCCCTGAAGAGTCACAGTTTTATGCCCAGTGTTTAGAGAAGATGGTGCTGTCCCAGGGCACCTCAGAAAGCCCCATTGTTGAGTTTGGATCTGGGGATGGGAGCCCGGTCATTCAGGCGCTGTTGAGAAGTCCGTTTCAGGGAACGATCCAGGGCTATGAATTAAACTTAGCGGCTTATCAACTGGCAAAGCTCAGAATCGAACAGTATGGGCTAACGCCGTATTACCAAGTTTACAACGACTGCTTTTTTGAGGGCTCTCCAGCAGAGGCGCGCTGCCTGATCGCCAACCCTCCCTACCTGCCCGCCCCTGACAATCAGCTCTACATGCCGTCTCTGCACGGCGGCAGCGATGGGGCAACCATTACAAAACAGCTGATCGCCCAGGGCTGTGAGCAAGTCATGCTGATGATTTCAGCCTACTCAAACCCTGTCGATACGGTCAACCACGCACTCAAGCTTGGCTATGAGTTGGTTGATTTTATGGTCACTCCGCTCAAGTTTGGCTATTACAGCTGTGAACCCAAGGTCAGAGACTCGATCGCAAAGCTCAAGTGCAAGCGTCAAGCCTTCTTTTCGGAGAGAATCTACTTTTTGGCCGGGGTACTCTTTCGGAAAAAGAGTGCTTCAACAGCCTGTTTGTCAGAGGAGTTTTTGAAAGTGATGACAGCACTTTAGTAATGATCCCTGACGTTATCTCTGACGTTTAGAGAGAAGTACTGATTGACTGACAAAATCTGTGAGATGCTTACCACTGCGTAGGTTGGGTGGCGCGTTAGCAGAACCCAAAAAGGTCGACTGCTGTTGGGTTTCACGCGTTTCACCCAACCTACCCCTAATGTTTTGTCAGTCAACTGCAGAAAATAGTCTCGTGCTCGACCCGAACCTACTTAAGCGCAAGTTGTTGCATCTTGGGCGTGAGCGATCGCGACTCATGCCCGAGGGTATTTATCTCAGCCGTGAGCGATCGCGACTCACGCACCAGCCTATTTGGCTCAGCCTTGAAGTTTAGTTGCCTCATTGGTGAGTCTCTTTAGTTCAGCGACGAGCCAATGAGACGTACGCTTCAGCCTAAACGCTTCGCGCCCAAGGATCGGCTGACTCACGCGCGAGTTAGTTTACCTTAAGACCGAGACTCAGAGCCTCAACACCGAGTATCGGAGCTTCAATACCGAGACTCAGGACCTCGCGCGCGAGTCTTTTTGTGTCGTGCTTTAGATCAAACTCTCGAATGCTCTGGGTTTACAGGGCGTCGGCCAGCTAGTTTAGTTCAGGCTCAAGTATTTGAGCTTGGGCTAAGAGAATCGCTGGCTTGCGATCGCCCATCCAAGCATCCCGATGAGGTTACGTCCTCGCTCGAATGGCGATCGCTACAGCATCGATCAAGGGTCACAAAGGCTTATCCTGCGGTCTGAGCCTGACGTTGCTAATTACAAACTTGCTCTCCGGCAGAGTTGGCATACGCGTCAGTTTGATCTGCAGGTCTTGGGGCGGCACATCGTACTCAAGCTCATTGGCCAAAAAGCCCAGCACCCGATTCATGACTTCAATCGTCAGCCATTCTCCGGCGCAGCGATGGTTTTTGTAGTGGTCACCGCCCCCTTGAGGAATAAAGTCAAAAGCACTGCCGTCCCAGTGCATAAACCGCTCAGGCCAGAATTCCTCGGGCTTTTCCCATAGATTAGAGTCATGGTTGGTGCCATAGAGATCGAGCAGCACCAGCGTCGATTCAGAAAAGCGGTAGTCTTGCCAGTCAAACGCCTGTCGAGTGCGGGCGGCCGCAAAGGGAAAGAAGGGATAAAACCGCCGTACTTCCTGGGTGAAAAGGAGGGTGTAGTCAGCCGGGTTGGACTGGAGCTTTTGGCGACAGTCGGGATGCTGGTGCAGGGCCAACGCCGCAAACACAATGTAACGACCAATGGCAACGGTCGGCCGCAGCACGTTGAGCAAATCTACGGCCGCAATGGCAGGGCTTAGTCGATTGCCGTTGGCATCCTGGCTGTGGGCAAAGGCTGCGGCGGCCGTATGCTCAGGCACCTGAAGCCGTCCAGCGCGAATGTCTTCAATCAGGTCTGCCAGCCAGGCCTCAAGTCGCTTACGGGCCTGCACCCCCTGCACGTGCCTGAACCCTAGGGCAGCAGCGCTGTCGATCAGAGCCGCCAGTTCCAGGGTGCGCTGGGCCACTTCACCTTCGGCCAGCGGCACCCCCGACCAGGTGCAGACGGCCCGACAGAGAATTTCGTTGATCTGATCAAACAATACGACCTGGTTTTGCCGCTCCCACTGCTGGGCGTACTCGCGGCAGTGGTGCAGCACCAGATCGCCGATCTGCTGTAGCCGTTCGGGGGTCATCAACCCCATAAAAATCTGCTTGCGCTGGCGGTGGGCCTCGCCGTCTAGCCCCTGCACGCCGCCTTCACCCAGCAGGGTTTTCTGCATGCGCTTGGGGGCAGCATCTTTCCGAGAAAATTTATCGGTGTCATAGAACACCTCGGCGGCCGCTTTGCCCCGCATGCAGATGGTTTTTTCGAGCCTCAAGCGGGTCTGAAAAATATCGGTTTGCAGGCGATCGCAGCGTTTAGAAATGAATTCGTAGCCATCAAACAGCAGACCCAACGTACTGTCGATTACCGGTTCAGCGGGAATATTAGCCATAGTTTGAAGTTAGTAAGTATCGCGCTGGCCAATTTGCTTAAGACAGTACTCCCACTAATAGCCAAAGCCAAAGTAGCGGACTGGTGCATAGCCGTCGCCTGCAAATTGCCTATGCAAACATCCTAACCACTGTGTCAATGGCTATAGCTGCGATTGAATTAGCCCTTCTGCGGGCAACTGCCGCCCAGGTATATCGGCCCTATACTAACCAGACTTATTGTGACCAGAAACGAGCCTGCAGGTGTGCCCCTGGGTAGGTCCCTGGAACACACCGTCTAGGCCACACTTTCGTGAGACTAGCCGCCAACCACTACGCCGCCGTTGGGGTGCAGCACTTGTCCTGCCATGTACGACGCATCCTCAGAGGCTAAAAAGACAAAGCTGGGCGCGACTTCCTTGGGCTGGCCGGGGCGCTGCATTGGCACCTGCTTGCCAAAATTTGACACATCATCACCCTCAAAGGCGTCGGGGATAAAGGGCGTCCAAATCGGGCCAGGGGCAACGCCATTGACGCGAATGCCTTTCTCCAGCATGGGGCCAGCGAGGGAGCGGGTAAAGGCCAAAATAGCCCCCTTTGTGGTGGAGTAGCTCAACAGGCTAGCGTTACCTTTGTAGGCATTGATCGACGTGGTGTTGATGATGGAACTGCCCGGCTGCATGTGGGGCGTCGCGGCCTTGGCAAAGTAAAACATTGAAAAGATATTGGTGGCAAACACATCGCCCAATCGAGCCGCGTCGATTTCTTCCAGGCTAGGCTCCTGATACTGAACGGCCGCGTTGTTCACCAAGATATCGAGTTTGCCAAACTCTTTTACCGCTTTTTGCACGGCCTCGTGGCAAAACTGCTCGTTGCGAATATCACCTGGAATCAGCAAGCAGCGTCGTCCGTAGTCCTCAACCGCCCGCTGAGTTTCTTGGGCGTCTTCGTGCTCGTCGAGATAAACAATGGCTACATCGGCCCCCTCTTTGGCGTAGTAAACCGCCACAGAACGACCGATACCACTGTCGCCGCCAGTAATCAAGGCCACTTTATCCTGAAGCTTGCCACTGCCTTTGTACTCAGGGTCATCGTACTGTGGTCTGGGCACCATTTCCGACTCCAGGGCAGGGGTGCGCTTTTGGGTTTGAGCCGGAATTTGATCGGGGGTAATGGTCATAAGTTGTCTCCGTAGAAAACCGAATTGGATTGATCAGTTGAATCAATTGAATATTTGCAAAAGCTTGCTCATGCTGTTCGTACTCAGCAGGGACCGCATGCTTAATCCGCGAATTTTGAAGAAATTCTTGATGAGAGAACTACAAGAGAACTCCGGGAGTATGAGCCAAGGCGGATCTAATTTTTCAGCAGAAATCTGGACACACTGTAACGACTGAAAATACGCCGGGTTATCTTCCCTTAGGTTGAACCCATGCTTGGTTTTCAAACAGGTTTTGGGGTTCTCATTTTGTCCCTAAAGTTTGTCTCCAAAGAGCGACAGCAGAGAACCTGGCGTCACTACAATGCAGTTAAATCTATGCCTAAAGACATAGGACTTCTGGAGTTTATCTGTCTTAGGATATAAATTCATTGGCCGCGACCACATTTCATTAGGGGCTGAGCGTTCTTAAGCGTACGCTGCGCGCTAAAAGCACATTCTTTCAGCCCTGTTTTCAGACGCTGCTGGCCTTAGACTGCGATGAAGCTACATCTGTGTTATCTACAGCCCAGGGCGTATGGCATAGCATTTCTCAGCGTAGGGCTAGCTCTGCTGCTGATGTGGGCACTCAACCCCATTGCCAATATGGCCGTTACCCCGTTTTTGCTGTTTTTTGGGGCCGTGGTGGCTGCTGCCTGGTGGGGTGGAATAGGTTGCGGACTCTTGACTACGGTGCTGGCGGCGGTAGTCAGCAACTATGTCTTTATGCTGCCCCAGTACACCTTCAGCCTCAGCGCTGAGGCCATCGTTCGCCTCGTTGTATTTGGCGTTCAGGGCACGGCCGTCAGCGCTATCTGTGGCTCGCTGCGCAGGGCTCGACAGCACCTGGAGCGCAGCTCTCTCAAGCTCAAGGCGAGCGAAGCGTCGCTAGGTCACACCAACCAGTGGATCACGGCCATTCTAGAGAGCATTACCGAAGGGTTTTATGCGCTCGACATGCAGTGGCGGTTTGTCTACGTCAATCCCCAGGCGCTGCGTCTGCTGAAGCGCCCTCTCGACGATTTGCTGGGCCACTCTATCTGGGAGGTGCTGCCCGACCTGGAGGGCACCACCATAGCCCAGGCCTTTCAGCAGGTAATGACCACGCGGCGATCGCTAGTAGTCGAGGCCCCAGGCGTAGTTCACCCCGATCGCCTGTTTGAGATGCACATGAACCCGCTGGTCAACGGGCTGGCGGTTTACTTTCGCGACCTGACCGATCGCCGTCAGGATGAACAGCAGCTCCGGCAGCAGATGCAAATGCTGGATCTGGCCAACGACAGCATCATGATTCGAGAGCTGGACAGCGCCATCATTACCTACTGGAACCAGGGAGCGGCGCGCTGCTACGGCTGGTCGGCGGCGGAGGCGATCGGGCAGTCGGCAGCGGCACTGCTAAAAACCGTCTTGCCAGAGCCGATAGACGCTATTCGAGCCGCCATTTTGCAGGAGGGGCACTGGGTAGGAGAGCTGGTTCAAACCACCCGCAGCGGCCGCACGGTGATGATGAGCAGCCGCTGGACTCTGCAGCAGACCCCGGTGGGTCAACCCAATGCCATTCTCGAAATTAACTACGACATCACCGAGCAAAAGCAGACCGAGGCGGCCCTGCGCAAGAGCGAGCTGCACTTTCGCACCCTGGCCAACTCGATGCCGCAAATGTTTTGGACGGCTCGACCCGGTGGCCAGCTAGAGTACTGCAACCAGCGCTGGTACAACTACACGGGGCTAACCCCGGCCCAGAGTTTTGACCAGGGCTGGATCGCAGTGCTGCACCCCGATGACCAAAAGCGCTGTCAAGCCGCCTGGACAGAGGCGCTACAGACGGGGCAGCCGCTGGCGCTAGAGGCCAGACCGCTGCGAGTGGATGGCCAGTACCGCTGGCACCTGGTGCGGGTGTTTCCGCTGCAGGGGGAGGGGGGCGAAGTGCTGCGCTGGTTTGGCTCATCGACGGATATTCACGACCAGAAGCTGGCGCTGGTGGAACGCGATCGCGCCCTGGCCCAGGAGCGCGTGGCCCGTACCGAGGCCGAGGCCGCCAACCGCATCAAAGACGAGTTTTTGGCCATGCTCTCCCACGAGCTGCGCACGCCGCTGAACCCGGTTCTGGGCTGGGTGTCGCTGCTGCGATCGCGCTCCCTAGACGCCGCCACCCAGGCTCGCGCCCTCGAGACCATCGAGCGCAACGCCAAAATTCAGGCCGAGCTGATCGAAGACCTGCTGGATGTATCGCGCATTTTGCGGGGCAAGCTGACGCTGGACATTCACACCGTCAATTTGGCCAGCGTGATCGGCGCCGCCCTGGAAACGGTGCAGCTGTCGGCCCAGGCCAAAGCCATCGCCCTGCGCACCAACCTTGATCAGGCAGTAGAACCCATTTCGGGAGATGTCAACCGCCTGCAGCAGATCGTGTGGAACCTGCTCTCCAACGCAATTAAGTTCACCCCCGAGGGGGGCGAGGTGACCGTCAGGCTTAGCCAAGATGGCCCCTACGCCATAATTGAGGTGCAGGATACGGGCCAGGGCATCAGCGCCGATTTTTTGCCCCACGTGTTTGAGCAGTTTCGCCAGGCCGACAGCAGCAGCACCCGCGCCTTTGGCGGCCTGGGTCTGGGCCTGGCGATCGTGCGCTACCTGAGCGAGCAGCACGGCGGCCAGGTGTCGGTGACCAGCCCCGGCGAGGGGCAGGGAGCCACCTTTACGGTGCGGCTGCCCCAGCACGACGGCGCGACGCCCCTGCCGGCCCCAACCGCCGCTCAGAACCAGCCCAGCCTGGCCGGACGACGGGTTTTGGTGATTGATGACGACTTGGATTCGCTGCATCTGCTGACGGCGCTGCTCGAAGACTACGCCATGGAGGTGCTGACGGCCTGCTCCGCCGAGGCCGGGCTACAGCTGGTCACCCAGCACCATCCCGACGTGCTAATCAGCGACATTGGCATGCCCGACCAGGACGGCTTTATGCTGATTCGCGCGCTCAGGCAGCGGCCCGAGGCCGAGGGCGGCAAGATTCCGGCGATCGCCCTGACCGCCTATGCCGGGGAGCAAAACCGCGATCGCGCCCTGGCCGCAGGGTTTCAGCGCCATTTGACCAAGCCCGTAGATTTAGAAGGTTTGAGCCGTGCTCTGGTCGAACTGCTCGACGGCAGCAAACCCCAGGGCTAGGCCCCCAGCTAGGATGCCCTCGACCGACTGTGGGCGCAGGGGCTACGATCGCCCCCGCGTCAGTTCCAGCACCGCCTTCACCAGCTTTTCGGGATCGAGGGGTTTGCTCAGGTGGCGCTGGTAGCCACTGGCCAGCGACTGCTGCTGGTCTTCATAGCGGGCGTAGGCAGTGAGCGCGATCGCTGGAAGCACAGCTTCGCTGAACGCCGGAATCTTGCCGCCCTGGTCGCAGGGCAGCGCCCGAATCTGTTGGATCAGGCTGTAGCCGTCGATGTCGGGCATGCCGATATCGCTGATCAGCACATCGGGCCGCCAGGTCTTGAGCGTCTCCAGCGCTTCGGTGGCCGAGCCCACCGTGACCACCTCAGCCCCGTACTGCCCCAGCAGCACCGTCAAAAACTCGCGCGTATCGGCCGAGTCATCGACCGAAAACACGCGAATGCCGCTGAGGTCGAGGGCGGGCTGAGACAGAGCCGCCGCCGAGTCGTCTGCGACCTCAGCCGCCAGCTGGGGCAGGCGTACGCTAAAGGTAGCCCCCTGCCCTTCGCCGGGGCTGTGGGCGGTAATGGTGCCGCTGTGGATTTCGACCAGCTGCCGTACGATCGCCAGGCCCAGGCCTAGCCCGCCGTGCTTGCGGGTAATGGAGATATCTTCCTGGCGAAACGACTCGAACAGGTGGGGCAGAAAGTCTGGGCTGATGCCGATGCCGGTGTCTTGAACGCTAATCTCGGCCTGGTCATGCAGCGATCGCATCACAACCGTAATTTGACCACCGTCGGCGGTAAATTTGACGGCGTTGGAGAGCAAGTTCCCCACGATCTGCTGCAATCGGGCGGCATCTCCCGCCACGCGCACCGTACGGTCCAGATCGAGCTGCAGGGCAATCGACTTGGCCGCCGCGGCTGTTTTCACCGTCTCTAAGGCTGACTCCACCACGCCGGCCAGATTAATCGCCATCGGGGTAAGATGCAGCTTGCCGCGCAAAATTCTGGCCAGATCGAGCAGATCATCCACCAGCTGGGCCTGCAGCTGGGCGTTGCGCTCAATGGTAGCCAGGGCACGCTTGGTCTTTTCGCTGTCAAAGCTGCGGGTTTGCAGCAGCTTTGACCAGCCCAAAATGGGGTTCAGCGGCGACCTCAGCTCGTGGGAGAGCACCGCCAAAAACTGATCCTTGAGTCGGTTGGCCTGCTCGGCTTCTTCGCGGGCCACTCGCTCGCGCTGCAGCAGCTGTTCGCGCTCCCGCTCGCTCTGCTTCAGCGCCGTAATCTCGGTAACCCCGCCGATCGCGCCGCGCGCTACCCCAGCCGAGTCAAACAGCGGCACCGCCTTGCCGTAGATCGATCGCACCGTACCGTCGGCATACACAAACTCAATTTGATCGGTCACCTCCTGCCCGGTGCGAATCGCTTTTTGCATCGGCAGGTCCTGGGGCGGCACCTCCTGCCCCTGCCTGCACTGCTTAAAGGGCAGCGTTCCGGCCCCTAATGGGAGAGTAGCGGTCGCCAGCGAGCCCGGTTCGGTTCGCATCAGCTCGTGGGCCATCCGATTGGCCGTTATTTGATTACAGTTGGCGTCGTGGGCAATCCAGATGGCGGCGGGGGCGGTTTCCATCAGCGCGGCCAGCTCTTCGGCCTGGGTGCGGGCGATCGCCTCACTGTCAATCAGCGCCTGCTCAAAGCGCTTTTGCTCAGTAATGTTAATGGCAATCCCGGTCATCCGAATGGGCCGGTGGTTCGCATCATAAAAGGTTTTCCCCCGCACCATGATCCAGCGCTGCCCCTCGTCGGGGTAGTCAATGCGAAAATTTACCTTCAGGTTTTTGCCCTGCTCAATCGCCTGCTGAGTCTCCTGGTCAACCCGCGCTCGGTCGATTGGCAAAATTTGAGCCAGCCAGTTCTCGTAGGACGGCATGACGCCAAAATCGATACCGTAGAGGTGATAGTACTCCTCTGACCAGGTCACCTGGTTGGTCACCATATCCCAATCCCACAGGCCGGCGCCAGCGGCGCGCTGGGCCAGCCGGAGCTGTTCACCGCTCTTGAGCAGAGTGGCCTCGGTCTGTTTTTGCTGGGCTTCGAGCCGGGCCCGCTCGCTGATGTCTACCGCTGCACCCGTGAGGCCAACGATGCGATCGCCGCGATCGCGGATGGGGTCAATGGTGAGATCAAAAATGGCTTGGCCCACCTCCACCTCGGCCCGCAGCCCCTCCCCGGTATCGAGCACCTGCTGCTTGAGCCGCCGAAGCCGATCCGCGGCATCAGCTGGTACCAGGTCGTCATCGCGCCGTCCAATCATCTGGTCGGGCGTATAGCTGTGGGTGGGGTTATACACCCAGGTGTAGCGCAGCTGGCTGTCCTGGCTAAACAGCGTAATCGGAACGCTCTTCAGGGCAATGTTCAGGCGCTTCGTAGTCTGTTCGAGGGCCTTTTCGGTCCGCCTGAGTTCGGTGATGTCGGTGTTGGTGCCCACCCACCGCAGCACCCGCCCCTGCTCGTCGCGCAGTGGGGTAGCGCGGGAGAGAAACCAGCGATACTGGCCGTCTTTACCCCGCAGCGGAAAGGTGTCTTCCCACACGTCGCCCGTGGCAAAGCAGTGGCTAACTTTTTCGACCACGCGATCGACGTGGTTAGGATGGTGCACCTGCCGCCAGCCCCAGCCCTGCATTTGCTCTAGAGTGGTGCCGGTAAAGTCAAACCAGCGCTGGTTGTACCAAAACACTGAGCCTCTGGCGTCCGCCATCCAGGCCAGCTGCGAAATGTTGTCGGCCAGATGGCGAAAGCGCTCTTCACTCTCGCGCAGCGCCGCACTGCCCTGGCCAGCAGCCTCATCGTTTGCCCCAACGTCCCCAGCCTCAGCACCCTTAGGGCTAAAACTGGCCACTGGCTCCCTAGGCCGGATATCTGTGGAAACAGGGTCCTTAGGCCTGGGCATAGCGATCGCCAGCACGCCACCAACCTGGCCAGTCTCAGTCCAAACAGCGCTACAGGCCCAGCTGTGGTCGGCAATTAAGGGTCTGCCGTTCGCAGGGGCGTCTTGCGCCGCCGTCAGGGATTGCGATCGCCCCGTCGCAAACACCTGCTCAACCGTTGTCCCGATCTCAGCCCAGCCCTCAGCTTCAGGCAGGGGCTGCCCCGTCGTAGCCCCACTGGGCAGCAGCGCCGCACAGGCCTCGTTGTAAAACACCCTGCGATCCTGGCCCCACACGCAGCCCATCGGCGTTTCTGCACTGAGCAAAATGCCCAGCGTAGTCTTCATCGCTGCGGGCCAGCCAGCCGCGGCGCCCAGCGAAGTCTGCGACCAGTCGCGCGATCGCATCAGCGCCGCCACCGGGTTCTGTCCAATAAATACTGCCTGGGTTACCCCTTGGGGAGTCATACCATCCTTCAAGTCTTGATCGCAGTTTTTAGTCGCAATGGTGCTTTGTGGCCATGACCGAATAGTCTGCCGTTTTGCAGAATGCGAGATCTATCCTAGGATAGAAACACACATTTACTTTTATTGAGGCAAAACAGCACCTTCTGCTGTTGTCCACTGATTATTAACAACTCATCTTTTATAAACCCCGGCAATTTATCCATTTAGACAGAAGCCATGGACTTTTTAACAAGATAACGTTGTCTTGCACAGGTGCTACCGACATTGAGCTAGCACCAACCCACCAGGCACTCAACCTATGTTTGTTAAAAACGCCCAAGACGAAACGTTAATTAAAGTCATTAACATTGATGAATTGTTTGATCCCCTGCACGATCAGGTCCAGGGTCAGGAGCAGGCTGGTCAAGAAGAACAACCGCCTCAGGCTTTCCCTAAATCGCAGCTACAGTTCCCTTCAGGTGAGGCACTGCCTAAGTGTTGGGTCGATCCAAACTATCAATTGAACTAGGCCATAGCATCAAAAGCAGCCTTTTTTCTCTTGGTATGATGCATCCTTTCGCCTAAGCAAGGCAACTTGACTAGGGCATTCAAATTTAAACTGGCTCCTCAACGGTTTCTGCCTGAACTGATGGTTTTAGATACGACCGCCAGTAAATATATCTTCTGATAGAGACCCCACGACAAGCAGAACTATAAGCTCACGTTTATCGACTTTTAGAGGAACTTTCATGAAAGTATCGCGCTTGATGGTGTTGCCCCTTCTTCTTGGCCTTTCTGCCCTGACCGTGGCCTGTGACACCGCCGAAGAGCCTGGGGTAGAAGAGCCCCTTGAGGGTGAGCAGCTCGAAACTGAGCCCTTGGAAGGTGAGGCCGTAGAAGAACCCGGGGAAGTTGAACAGCCAGAATAAGGCGGCTGGTACGATATAAGTTCATCCACTTCCCACACCTGCTCGAGGCGGGTGTGGGAAGTGTTATAAGATGTTGATCTAAATAGGGGTATTTAAGCAATCCCCTCAGGCTCTAAAGGGTTTGACCTCCTTTTGTAAATTATATTTCCGCAGCAGCCTGAGTAAAGCTATTTTTTGAGGCCTAGTATGCAATCGCGGCAACGGCAAAACTCAGATGACTGGACTAAAGGTTCGAGGGGCATTCTCAGCTTTTTCGTCCTTTTTCTGGCGGTAGGCTTTTTGCTTTACCAGCTTTTCTCCAGCATCGTTCTTTCCTTTGAATATTCCTTTGGGGTTGGTGCCCGTGGCGTTGCCGCTGCACTTTTTCCATTCATCGTTTTAATCTATCTGGGGTTCATCGCCCGCCTGCAAATCCCCAGTCGAGAGAGCCGAGCGCCTATTATCAACAGCTTCATCGTCTTTCTCTTCTGGACAATGCTCGTCATCGGCGTCGATATTGCCAAAGAGACGGCTTATTTTCCGGTTGAAGAGCTGCTCTACTCGTCTACTCTGGCGGCGATGCTGTGGCGCTACAAGTACCGAGGCTACTTCAAGGCGCTGCTGGCCTGCTGTTATGGCGTCCTGGCTGGCGGATTGGCAGCCCTAATCATTTTCTAGCGCCCAATTCGCCCTAATTTAAAATACAGTCAGTAACTCCCCCTGGTGCTCGCTATTAGAGCGCCAGGGGGAAATTTTATCCGCGCTACCACTGGAGCATGGGTGATCCAATCATTCCCTCCAGCAGGCTCACCCTTTTGCCCCCTTAGGGTGGGGCATTCGTTCTGGCTACAATCCTGATGCCACCCGTTGCCACACCGACACCAAAGCACAGGTCAGGGCAAGCCAGGGGCCGTAGCGACTAATTCTCGGGCTTATCAGCCGTCACTGATGACAGCCCCCCGAGCGTCGGGTATTAATTCAGACATCTTGCGATCGCCACTTGTCCCTATGATGAAATTTATCCGTTAGGGACACCAGGGTATGGACTACAAACAAGAGCTCATCACCACTATTCACGACTTGAGTTACCAGAGCGATCGCCTAGAACAGCGCCTGACCGAGCTCAGTCAGACCCATCCCACAGCCGTCCTGATTCCGTCGCTCTATGAAGAGCTAGAACGCCCGGCCTTGGCCACGATTCGCGACCAGCTCAGCCACTGCTCCTTCGTCAACAACGTGGTTGTCTGCCTCTACGCTGAGACCTTCGAGCAGTACCAGCACGCTGTGCAGTTCTTTGAACCGCTGCCCCAACCCACCTTCGTGCTCTGGGAAAATGGCCCCGGCATTACCGGTATTCTGCAAACGCTCAAAGACAAGGGACTGGATCTGCTGCGGTTTAAGGGCAAGGGACGGGCCGTGTGGCTGGGGCTGGGGGTAGCCTCGCTGCACGCCGCCGCGATCGCCCTCCACGACGCCGACATTGTCACCTACGATCGCTCGTACCCGCTCAAGCTGCTCTACCCCTTACTGGAGCAGGAGTTTGGCATTGCCTTTAGCAAGGCCTACTACGCCCGCATTGGCGATAGCCCTCGCAGCCTGCATGGGCGCGTCACCCGGCTGTTTGTCACACCGCTGATTACGTCGCTGATGGAGCTATTTGGCTACAGCGACTACCTGCGCTACCTCGACGCCTACCGCTACCCCCTCTCCGGCGAGTTTGCCCTCTCCAGCGACCTGGCCCTCAATACCCGCATTCCCGGCAACTGGGGACTAGAGGTGGGGCTGCTAGCCGAGGTCTACCGCAACGTAGCCCTCAAGCGCATTGCTCAAATCGACCTGGGCATCTTCGAGCACAAGCACCAGACCCTGGGCAACTCAACCAACTCAGGCCTGCAAAAAATGTGCCGCGACATTCTGCAATCGGTGTTTAGAACCCTGACCGAAACCGAGCAGGTGGTCATTGGCCACGACCATATTCGCGCCCTGCGGATTAAGTACCGCCGCGAGGCCCAAAATTTGGCCCGCCAGTACTTTGTCGATGCTCGCTTCAACGGCCTCGACTACGATCGCCACAAAGAAGAAATGACCATCGAAACCTTTGAGCAGGTCATTTTAGAAGCGGGTAACCAGTACCTGGACGACCCCACCGGCACCCAAATTCCCGACTGGACTCGCGCTCTGGCGGTCATCCCCGACCTGCGCGAGCAGCTGCTCGACGCCATTCTCTCCGACATGGCCGAGGCGCGATCGGCTCAAGCGGCCTCAGCAGAGGTCGCCGCTATGGCTACGGCAGCCGTTTAACCCTGCCTGAGTCAATGTCTACGCCGGCCTCTTTTGAGGCGTAGCCTTAGGCGCAGGCTTAGGCGCCGCAGCGCTGGTGCTGGTGGGCAAGGTGTTGCGACTGCGGAGGGTAACGTTCACCCCCTCGCTGGACTGTTCAATCACCAGTAGGGGGGTAGGCTTGGCTTTTTGATCCCAGTGCATGTTGGCAATGCGGCCCTGAATGGTGGGCTGCCAGTGGGTTTCTTCGGCATCGGGGCTCATAAAGTTTTCGATGCAGTCAACCAGCTGGTTGATGGTTGACGAGGTGGCCTGGGTTGGCAGCTTAGCCAGCCGAATTTGAATCCGAAACAGCACCCGCTTTTTGGCCAGGGGGTTGTCGTGGGGAGCATACTCGACATCAAAAATTTCATCCACGACTCGGGGCTTGCTGGCAATGCCAATCATGCCTTCCTCAGCCTGGCGGGGTCGCAGGGCAACGCTAATTTTTTGCTTCACCTTCACCTTGAGCTGGTTCACAATCGCTGCGTGAAAATGCTCTTCGTCCATGCGCATGCGCAGGTAGTCGAGGTTAAACTCGCGCGAGTGAATGAGGTCGGGGTTTTGCTCCATCTTGCTGATGGTTTTGAGCGCCAGTTTGACCTTTTTTTGCAGCTCTTGATTTTTATAGGTTTCAAACTTAAGCTGCTTTACCAAGCGCCGAGTTTGCAGGTGAGAATACACCCCCAGCCCTAGCAGCACCAGCAGCAACCCGCCAGAGGACAGCATCCAGGGGTTGTCCATCGGCAGCCGACTGGCGGTAGGTGCTTGGGCAAGGGTTGAAGGCACCAGAACTGTAGAGGTTTTCATAGCCGGTGAAAAGAAGGGTTGGAGTTGCATTTATAGTTCCCTTAAAAAGGAGGCAGCATCCGGATTATTCTAAAATTCGGTAATAACTCGGTCATATCTTTAAAAAACAGTCTGCTTTAGCAACCAAACTATGAAGCAGAATCTCAGCTCGATAAGCTACATTCCTGACAGACTATGGGTTTTGGAGGCATTCTGTTGCTGCATTCCAGAGGTTTTAAGACTACCGCAACTCCCCTGTCCTGCTCAGTAAAATTCGCCACTGCTGCTGGGTATGTCATCAATTCTGGCTACAATCTCGATCTCACCAGCGTTGCCGCACCCAACTTTAAAGACAGACCAGGGGCCGCAACCGCTGATTTTTGGGCTATTAGCCGTTCCTTGACCGCAGCCCGCTGCGCTGATTGCCCTAACCAGAGCGCTGTTTATTTTTGGTTAGCTGATTTAAACCGGCCTAGGGCAAAGTCGCGTTTGTGCTGGTGCTTGGTTTTGCGACCCGTTACCCGCTTGCGCCACATGCGAAAACTAGAGGGCTGCATAAAGCGGCGCATGACAGCGATCACCTGCTTCTCAGTTAGCCCAAACTGGGTCTCAATAGCCTCAAAGGGGGTGCGGTCTTCCCACGCCATCTCAATGACGCGATCGATGGTTTGCGGGTCAAGCTTGGGTAGCGCCATGGGCCTTAGAAAATGCTGTCGGTTCTATACCGTTTAACCTAACGAACCCACCCAGCCTGGCGCAACGTGCAATCGACCGCGACAACCCCGGTTGAGAACAGGTCGCTGACGGGAAGGCAAACGTGTTGACCCAAGCAGGTTGGGGGTAGCCCATTGAGTCTGGGCATTAGCCAGTCAGCTTTAAAACCGTTGAACTCAGAACAATCGGAAGGGGTGCATCCCACTTTTGCAAATGTCTACGTCATTCCCACTTTCGTGGGAATCTACCTGGAAGTAAGTCATCCGACGTGGACTCCAGTTTATACGGGAATGACAGATCGGCTAGCCGTTAAAGTGACAAATTTACGCAAGTGGGATACACCCAATCGGAAGTTTGTGCAACGCATCCTCAAAACCTGCAAGACAGGCTCAGCGAACCGCATAACACTGGAACTATGCCCTCTAAAACTGGAGCTTGAGCCATGGTACAGCTCGAAACCCGAACCGACCCGATGGTGGTTAACTTTGGCCCTCACCATCCCTCAATGCACGGCTGTTTTCGCATTATGGTCACCCTTGATGGCGAAGACGTGGTCGACTGCGAGCCGGTGATTGGCTACCTGCACCGGGGTATGGAGAAAATCGCCGAAAGCCGCACATCGACCATGTTTATTCCCTACACCAGCCGGTGGGACTACTACGGTGGGCTGTTTAATGAAGCGGTGACCGTCAACGCAGTTGAAAGGCTAGCCGATATTGAGGTGCCCAAGCGAGCCAGCTATATTCGAGTGATTTTGCTGGAGCTGACCCGACTGGTCAATCACCTGCTGTGGATAGGGCCATTCGTGATGGATATGGGGGCGCAGACGCTGTTTTTTTATAGCCTGCGCGATCGCGAGCCGATTCTTGACCTGTTTGAGGCGGTGAGCGGCTACCGCATGGTCAACCACAACTACTTCCGTGTTGGGGGCCTGGCCGCCGATCTGCCCTACGGCTGGGTTGAGAAATGTCAAGACTTCATCGATTACCTAGCGCCCAAGCTCGATGAGTACGAGCGCCTGGTCACCGACAACCCAGTGTTTCGCCGCCGCTGCGAAGGGCTGGGGGTGATCACCCGCAACGACGCCATCAGCTGGGGCTGCTCTGGCCCTATGCTGCGAGCCTCGGGGGTACAGTGGGACCTGCGCAAAGTAGACCACTACGAGTGCTACGACGACTTTGACTGGCAGGTGGCGTGGCAGCCCGAGGGCGACTGTCTGGCCCGCTACCGGGTGCGGCTCGACGAAATGCGCCAGTCGCTCAGCATCATTCAGCAGGCTCTCGCCGGGCTACCGGGTGGCCCCTGGGAAAACCTGGAGGCCAAGCGCCTGGCTGAAGGGCCAAAATCAGAGTGGGATGGCTTTGACTACCAATTCATTGCCAAAAAAATTGCCCCGACCTTCAAAATTCCGGCGGGAGAGCACTACGTGCGAGTTGAGTCGGGTCGGGGTGAACTGGGTATTTTTATTGTCGGCAATGACAGTCCTATGCCCTGGCGCTGGAAGATTCGCCCCGCTGACTTCAATAACCTGCAGCTGCTGCCCCACCTAATCAAGGGCCAGAAGGTAGCCGATATTTTTGTCATTCTCGGCAGCATCGACGTAGTGATGGGGTCGGTCGATCGGTAGCGATCGCCCGCTGAGTGATCTCAATCGATAGCATGACCCAGCTCCTGAAGCATTATGACGCGCCAACTAACCGACTCCTGAGAGTCTGTCTCACGCTTCCATGAACCCGTCGACAAGTATCATCCTCGCCACGACTATCGCAAGCACGCCGACCAGACCGGCACTGACCTCAACGCCAACACCTACAGCGAGCTAGAGTCTAGGCTGGCCGCCTCTTCGGGCGACTGGGGCAGGTGCAGGCCGCACTCCTGCTTGAGTCCTTTGAACCGGGTGTCGCGCTCGTTGGCGTCAGCAGCGGTAATGGGACGGCTAGAGTGCCAATCGCCCACGGTCACGTAACCTTTGTCAAACAACGGGTGATAGGGCAAATTGTGAGCCACCAGATACTCATAGACATCCTTAGAGGTCCATTTGAGGATGGGCA
>PYER01000512.1 GCA_003017855.1 filamentous cyanobacterium CCT1 | reverse complement strand
GCGCAAAATACCATCAGATCGGGGTGGGTTGGAGCCACCAGGGCTCCCATTCCCAGCAGGGCGATTGCCCCGGTGCCGGCCATCAGACCGTCTAAACCGTCGGTGAGATTAGTGGCATTGCTCTCAGCCACCAGCACAAATCCGGCCAGGGGCCAAAACAGCACCCCCAGGGGTAGGCTGATGCCGGGCAAAGCCAGGGTTGATAGATCGGCCCCCTGGGTGCCCAGGGCCCACAGGCAAAACAACGCCGCGAAAAATATTTGCAGCAACAGCTTCATGCGGGGCGAAATGCCCTGATTAGATCGCCGCCGTAGCACCTGCCAGTCATCCAGCCAGCCAACAAAACCGAAGGCTAGGGTGATCAGACAGGCCGCCCAAACGCTTATGGTGGGAGCTGTGCCTAAAGCCAGAATCACCGCCACGGGAATAAAGAAAATCCCTCCCATGGTGGGAGTACCGGCTTTCTTGAGATGGCCTGCAGGACCTTCCTCGCGGATGATCTGACCGGTCTTGAGCTCCCTCAACAGGGGAACAACGCCAAACCCAATGGCGCTACTGGCGATCGCCGCTAGCAGGAACGGCACCGTCAGAGAACCTCCTACATCAAAACCCCGGCTGGCAAACAAATCAAGCCCAATCGCTGCGGTGCTTAACCCTGCTCCTAGCACCCACATCAGCCCAGAGCCGGACAGGCCCGGAGCTTTGGTTATAAAAAACTTCGCATCCACAGAAAACTTCCTTACTCACACACCACACACCACAGGGGGCAACACGGCCCGTAGCCACATCGGCTAGTTTTTGGAGAAGGGCTCAGCATGGGATTCTGAACCTGAGACCTCAGAGTACCGTTGAAAACTCAGTCTTTCTCGGCTTTGAGCTAACTCAAAGCCGAGAAAAAATTAGTCGTCGTCGTCAACGGAGAGATCATCCTCCTCTTCGTAGGAATCTTCAGTGCCCATCAGACGAGAAATTTCCTCGTTGTCTGGCTCGTCTTTGCTCGGGGTTTCAACAGCATCTTCCCGGGGACGCAGGCGACCAGCACTTTCCAGCCAGGCCAAAATGGAAGACTCTCCGGAGGATGGCAGGATAGGGGCCATCGCGCTGCGAGGAACTTGTTTGAGAGACGGATTGTAGGTAGGAGTTGTCATGCTTAGGGAAACGAGCGTACAGGAAAACTGAGCGGAACCGAGGGAGACAGCCTAAATCCTCAGGGTCGGGAAATGGGCTCAACTGGTCCAAGGAAGAGTGTAACACCGGATTGATAGCTCACCGAATCAGACCTGTCAACCAATCGCAACACTTTTGATACAGAACGGGCTGATACAGAACGGGCAGCCCAGGCTTAAACCCGATCGCCGTAGATGCTTCAAAGGAAGCTTATCCTAGCTTAGATTCCTGACTTTTGAAGGGGGAAATCCAAGGATCCGCAGTGGTAGGCTAGGCGATGCCAGACGAGGTACGCCCATGCTGGGTAAATCAGAACTGCTAGAAACCTTGGCCCGTCAAAACCGAGGGCTGACTACTAGCTCAGCGGATCAGCAAGCCATTCGGGCCATGATCACCCGCCTAGAAGATCGCAATCCAACCCCGGAGCCGCTAGGGGCAGCCGACCTACTCGAAGGAGACTGGCGGCTGCTCTACACCACCAGTCAAGATTTGCTGGGCATTGATCGCCTACCTTTGCTGAGCCTCGGCCAAATTTATCAGTGCATTCGCACCGCCCATCAGCAGATCTATAACTTTGCCGAAGTTAAAGGTCCGTTGCTGTCGGGGCTGGTGGCCGTCAGCGCCCGATTTGAACCGGTATCCCGTCAGCGAGTCACCGTCACCTTTGAACGGGGGGTGTTCGGATTGCAGAGGCTATTGGGCTATCGCAGTCCGAGTCAGTTTATCGGCAAGCTCAATGCCTATCAAAAGCTGTCCCTCTTCCAGGGGATTGACTTTTCCATCAATCGAGAAAATCAGCAGGGCTGGCTAGAGGTCACCTATCTAGATCGCGATATGCGAATTGGGCGGGGCAACGAAGGCAGCCTGTTTGTCCTCAGTAAGAACTAAGGGGGGCAAGTAAAACAGAGCTGAAACTCGCTAAAGCTGTGCCAGCAGGGCCCTGACCGTGGGGGCTGCAAAAAAGCTTTCTGTTGCGGCTAATAAATCTGTGCCCCAGAGGTTTTCTTCTAAAAACTCCAAATCCCCATAGCGGCTATCAAGCTCTAGGGC
>PYER01000188.1 GCA_003017855.1 filamentous cyanobacterium CCT1 | reverse complement strand
ACATACCGCCACGTACCCCATTGTGCAGGGCGGCATGGGCATTCGCGTCTCTGGCGCGGGGCTGGCAGCGGCGGTGGCCAACGCTGGTGGTATCGGCGTAATCTCTGCCGTGGGCCTGGGGATGCATTCTCCCTACTTCGATATTGAGGAGAAAAATCCGAAAACTCGCCAAACGCAGTTCTTTAGGGCCAATCGTCTGGCGTTGATCGATGAGCTGCGCAAAGCCTGTGCCCTCAGCCCCGAGGGTATTCTCGGCGTCAATGTCATGGTGGCCGCCCGCGACTATGAATTTCTGGTGCGCACCGCCGTTGACCAGGGCGTGAACCTGATTTTTTCTGGAGCAGGGCTGCCTCTCAACCTGCCAGAACTAGCCGCCCACCGACCCGAGGTAGCTCTGGTTCCCATTATCTCTAGCGTGCGCGCCGCCCAGGTGATTTGCAAAAAATGGCAGCGGCAGTACAATCGCCTACCCGATGCTTTTGTAGTCGAAAATCCTCGGTTGGCGGGCGGTCACCTGGGGGCCAAGGCCGAAGAATTAAACGATCCGACGATTGGCCCTGAGGCGGTGATTCCAGCCCTGGTGAGCTACCTGGCGGAGACCTTTGAGACACCGATTCCGGTGATCTTAGCGGGGGGAATCGGCGATCGCACCGCCCTTCTCCACGCTCTATCTCTGGGAGCCAGCGGCGTCCAAATCGGCACCCGCTTTATCCCCACAGAGGAGTGCGACGCCGACCGCCAGTATAAAGAATTTCATCTCAACGCCAGCCCCGAGGATATTGTGCTGGTGCCCAGCCCTGTCGGGCTGCCCGGCCGCGCCCTGCGCAACACCTTCACCGATCGCGTCAACGCGGGCGAAACTCCCGGAGCCAGGGATCAGTGCTTTGCCAACTGCCTGCAGGTGTGCAAATTTCGCGATCGCCGCGAGACCTACTGCATTCTGCGCGCCCTCGATCGCGCCTGTCGGGGCGACGTAGAAAACGGCCTGGTGTTTGCGGGCAGTGGCGTGGGCGGGAGCAACTGTATTCAGCCGGTGGCTGAGGTGATGGCGGAGTTAGTGGGCGGGTAGGTGGGTAGGTGGGTAGGCGAGTGGGTGGGTGGTGTTGTTTTGGCGAGGGGATTGTTGGTAATGGCTATTCTTAACATCATGGGCTATGTCAACCGCTCGGAGGTGAATGGCCCTGGGAAACGCGCCGTGGTCTGGGTGCAGGGCTGTCTGCGGGAATGTCCGGGCTGTTTTAATCCGGCGTCTTGGCCCTTTGAACCTAACCAGATTGTCTCAGTTGACGAGGTAGTGGAACGCATTTTGGCTGACCCTGACAATGAGGGGGTCACGTTCTCTGGCGGAGAGCCGTTCTGGCAGGCCTCGGCCCTGGCGACGGTGGCTCGGCAGGTGAAGGCTGCCGGGCTCAATACTATGTCGTTCTCAGGGTTTACCCTGGCCGAATTGCAGGGCAACGCCGCGCCGCCTGGGGCTCAAGCGCTGCTCGACCAGCTCGACATTCTAGTGGATGGTCCCTTTATAGAATCCCTCGCGATCCACGACCCAACCTCGCTGGTATCGTCGCGCAACCAGCGGGTGCGGGTGTTTAACCCAGGCCTGCGCGATCGCCTTAACTGGGCGAGCGATCAGATGGAGATTCACATTTTCAAAGACGGCAGTCGCCTGATCACGGGCTACCATGGGCATCTGGGTCTAGGTGATAGTGGCGGGCCTTAGGGGTTTTCCTGGGTAGGCATGCGTGGCCTGGTGGCAGCATCGTTTGTGCTCCGCCTGGCAAGTTTCGTCATTATGAACTGGGGTTTACCAAGTTAGATTTTGGGTGTTGCTAAATTGAAGCATGAATTTGGGTAGGGGCAAATGGCCGTTTGCCCCTACAAGAGACGTTGCAGTTTTGATTCATACCTATATCCAGCAACGCTGGATTTCGTATCATTCATAACCTGCGACCATTTTCCACTTTGCAATGAGAGCGGAAGATACGGTTAGGCGCACGCTCTGGCCGTCTACGGTAGGCAGCGTTAGCTGTAGGGGAATCTCGGTCTGCAACTGGGGCAATAGATGCTGAAGATCGTATTGCCCAACGTTGGGCTCGGGGGCGGCGGCATCGGTGAAAATTGTCCCGGAGTCATCCGCTGCCGTCAGGGTTTTGCCTAAGGAGTTAGTGAGGATGAGGGGCTGGCTGCGGTCAAGGCTGGCTACTCCCGGAAAGCCCACCAGGCGCAGGGCAACGCCGGTGCTGCCGTCGGGGCGAACGCGCTTAAAGGCGATCGCCTGCCAGCTATGCCCCTGCTGATCTTTCAGTGTTTGTCGCGACTGATAGACCACCTGCCCTGGGGCTTCTTCCAGCTGGCGGATTGCTGCTGCCGCGCTAGGAGGCTTGAAAAGCCCTAATCCGAGCCCGATTTCTAGCCATAAGACTGCCCACAACAGCAGCCAAGAAAAGAATTTGCGCATCACAGTTCTCATTTATTGGTCTTTCGCCAATGGACGTGCCGCTAGGGGATGAGACGGCGGCACGTAAAAGGGTTAGATGGCGTAGTCGTAGGGGGTAGCGCTGACGCTGGCGGCGGGCAGGCGATCGATCACCCGCTGCATTTTTTGGCTGGCGGCGATCGCAATTTCCCTGGCCTGAGGGCTATCGACCGGCATAAACATGCTTAGCGGATCGATGGCAGAGACTTCGACCCGGCCATCGGCGTGCCCCTGCACCACCACGTTGCAGGGGTATAGCACCCCTGCTTTGTCGTCGAGTTGCAGCATTTCGTAGGCGATCTGCGGATGGCAGGCCCCCAAAATTTTGTAGGGGCGAAACTCGGCATTGAGCTTTTTCTTAAAGGCCGCCTGGGCGTCAATCTCGGTCAAAATGCCGAAGCCCTCCTGCTGAAGCGATGCGGTCACATGGGCGATCGCCTCCTCAAAGGAAGCGTCAACAACTTTGCTGAAGTGGTAGGTCATGGTCATTACCTGTAAAAAAGCGTGGCGAGAAACTTGAAACCTCTATTAACTATATAGCTATTTAGCTATTTAATGATAGAGTGACGATAGAAATACTTCTCTTGTCATCTCTATGGCTCACGTTGTTGTCATCGGTGCCGGACTGGGCGGATTGCCCACCGCTTACGAACTGCGCCAGCTGCTGCCATCGCAGCACCGGGTGACGCTGATCTCTGACCAGCCCAGATTCACTTTTATTCCCGGTCTGGTACGGGTGGCGCTGGATATTGACCCGCTCGATCGCTTTCAGCTAGACCTGGCCCCCTTGGCCAAACGGCACGGCGTGGAGTTAATCCACGGCAAAGTTACGGCGTTAGATCCCCCTGCCAACCGCATCACCCTAGACCGTGGCGAAACTCTGGACTACGACTATGTGGCGATCGCCACTGGTCCCAGCTTCGCCTTTAACGCCATTCCAGGGCTTGGCCCCCACGGGGGCTACACCCACTCCATTTGCTCTCCCGCCCACGCCCAGGATGCCCGAACGGCCTGGCTCCAGTTTTTAGAAAACCCCGGCGCGCTGGTGGTAGGTGCCGCCCCCGGAGCGGGCTGCTTTGGGCCAGCCTACGAATTTGTGCTGATGGCGGAGCAGATTTTGCGTCAGAAGGGATTGCGCGATCGCGTTACCCTCACCCTGATTACCCCCGAACCCTACGCCGGGCACTTGGGCGTCAGCAACGTCAAAAATGCCCAGAAACTCACCGAAGCTTTGCTGCACAAACGCGGCGTTGAGGTAATTGCCAATGCGACGATCACCGCCATCTCCCCCAACGCTATCACCCTCGACGATGGCCGCAGCATTCCACAGCAGTACGCCATGATTCTCCCCGCCTTTCGGGGGGCATCGTTCATTCAAACTACCCCTGGGTTAGGCAACCAAAAGGGCTTCATTCCGGTGCTGCCCACCTACCAGCATCCCGATTTTCCCTCGGTCTATGCCCTGGGGGTCGGCGTCAGCCTCGCTCAGCCCGAGCAGTTTCGCGTGCCGATTGGCCTGCCCAAAAGCGGGCAGATGACGGAAGCCATGGGCATGGCCGTTGCCCACAACATTGCCGTTCGGCTGGGGGCCATTCAAAAGCCCTTGCAAACCCCCACCCTAGAGGCCATTTGCTTTGCCGAATTTGGCGACACCGGCATTCTCTACGTGGCGGCCCCGGTGCTGCCCGACCCGACGACGGGCAAACGGCGCTACTCCTACGCGGTGCAAGGGAAGTGGGTGGTCTGGGGTAAGGCCCTGTTTGAGCAATACTTCATGACCAAAATGCGCCTGGGGGCCGCCGTGCCGTGGTACGAGCGGCTGGGGCTGCGGATGATGTTTGGCGTCGAGCTGGTCAAACCGATCGCAGCCCTGCCCCAAGAGGCCCCTGTCAGTGCCTAAGCCTCGGAAAAATTTAGGAGACCACCTATGAATCGAATTTATCGAATGGCGGTTTGTGTTGGTGTTGCGATCGCCATCCTGCTGATTCAGCCCGCTACTGCTTGGGCGACGGTTAACCCCGCTGAGCTGGCCAAAGCTGTTCAAGCGATCGAACAGCTCGACATGCTGCGTTCTGGCCTGGCCTCAACCCTAGAGGGCCAAACCGAAATGCCCACGAAAGAGACCATGAAAGAAGTCTGCCGCCCCGTGGGCATGAGGGCCATGGAGCTGAGCCAGGAAAACGGCTGGCAGGTGAAACAAATTGCCGCCAAATATCGCAACCCGGCCCACGCCCCCGACACGCCCCACTCGCGCATGGCCCTAGCTCAATTTGAGCAACAGCCCGAACTGATGGGCTTTTGGGAAAAAGCCACCATTGACGGACAGGCTGGCGATCGCTACTACCGCCGCATCAATGTCGAAGCCAGTTGCCTGGACTGCCACGGCCAGCAAAATCGGCGTCCCCAGTTCGTCAAAGATGGCTATCCCCAAGATTTGGCCTACGACTTCAACGTGGGCGATCTGCGCGGCATGTACGCGGTGTTTATTCCCGAGGTGCAGCAGGCTATTCAAGCCGCTATCAATCCCTAGGCTTTTATCTTTTGAGGAATTTTCCGATGTGGAAGCTGTTAGAGCAACTTCAAAAAAATCTGATTTGGGCAATCCCTGCCTCAATGATGTTAGGCATTGTCGTCGGATACATCACTAATCCAGCGCCGCTAAAGGCATTGATCATTCCGCTGACATTCCTCATGGTTTACCCCATGATGATCAACCTACAGGTGCAGAAGGTTTTCTCTGGGCAAGATTACAAACTGCAATTGGTCACTCAGCTGATCAATTTTGCCGTTGTGCCCTTCTTTGCCTTTGGCATGGGGCAACTCTTTTTTGCCGATCGCCCCCTGGTGGCCCTGGGCCTGCTGCTGGCCTCGCTGTTGCCCACCAGCGGCATGACGATTTCCTGGACGGGCTTTGCCAAGGGCAACCTCAATGCAGCCGTCAAAATGACCGTGATTGGGCTTATTTTGGGCTCGATCGCCACTCCTTTTTATGCCAAATGGCTGATGGGTGCGGCAATTGAAATTCCCCTGGCCGATATTTTTAGACAGATCATTGTGATTGTGTTTTTGCCCATGCTTTTGGGAGTTGCCACTCGCCTGCTGCTGATTCGCGTGGTGGGAGCAGACAAATATAACAAGTCTTTAAAGCAAAAATTTCCGGCCTTTTCGACTCTGGGGGTTTTGGGCGTGGTGTTTGTGGCCATGGCGCTAAAGGCCAAGGCCATTGTCGGCAACCCTATGATTTTGGTGTCGTTTTTAGTGCCGCTAGCAATTTTGTACGTGGGCAATTTTGTCTTGAGCACTCTGGTGGGCAAGCTGCTGTTTAATCGGGGGGATGCGATCGCTCTGGTCTACGGCACGGTGATGCGCAACCTGTCGATCGCGCTGGCGATCGCCCTCACCGCCTTTGGGGGCGAACAGGGTTCAGAAATTGCCCTGATCATCGCCATGGCCTACATCATTCAAGTGCAGGCCGCCGCCTGGTATGTGAAATTAACAGACAGAATTTTTGGCCCAGTAGAACAGGCGCTGACCCAAACCAGCTAACTTCCTTCGTAGGGGCAAACGCCGTCTGCCCCTACCCCAAGTCAGGCGTTACTGCGGCGACACCCAAATCTAAGGTAGCGGCTAAAATGCCCGGTTCTGCCGTGGGTTTGAGCTGAAACCCGACCCGCTGGCACAGGTGCCGCATGCCGCTGTTTTCAGCCAAAATCTCCCCCGTCAGGCGGTGCAGCCCTTCGGCGCGGGCGATCTCGATCAGGCGGCGCAGCAGCTCGGTGCCAAAGCCCTGGCCCTGGTAGGGGTCGGCCACCAGCATGGCAAACTCGGCCTCGGGCAGGCCGTGCTTCTGGGTGAGGCGACAGACGCCAATAATTTTGGGGTCGGGGGCATTCACTTCGGCGACCAGGGCGATCTCGCGATCGTAGTCGTTAAAGCAGATGCGGGTGAGGCGATCGTGGGCGATGCGGGCGCTGTGCTTGATGGTGTGGAAATAGCGCAGGTAAATGCTGTGGTCAGACACCATGTCGTGGAAGGCGATAATCAGCGGCTCGTCTTCGGGACGAATGGGGCGAATGGTGATGCCGTCGCGCCCCGGCCAGATGTACTGGGTGGGGTAGGGACGAATGGCCAGCCGGGCGGGCGTTGAGTCAGGATCCCGCAGGATCACCCGCGCGTCCAGGGCCAGCAGTCTATCTGACGAGACGAGTAGAGGATTGATGTCGATAGAGGCAATACCGGGCTGCTCGGCCACTAGCTGGCTGAAGCGCACCAAAAGCTGCTCCAGGGCGTCCAGGTCGACGGCTTCTCGGCCCCGCACCCCCTGGAGGGCTTTGTAGATCAGCGTTTGCTCCATCAGGCGGCGGGCCAGGGTGCTGTTCAACGGGGGCAGGGCGATCGCGCTATCCTGAAACACTTCTACCAGCTGGCCACCAGTGCCAAACAGCAGCACCGGACCAAACTGAGGGTCCTGGCTGCTGCCCAAAATCAGCTCGTAGCCGTCGACGCGGATCATGGGCTGCACGGTGACGCCCTGGAAGTGCTCGGCCCCGGCCTTTTCAGCCACGCTGGCGCAGATGCGATCGAAGGCCCGCCTGACCGCATGGCTGCTGTCGAGGTTGAGCTGCACACCGCCCACGTCGGTTTTGTGGGTGAGGGTGTGGCTGTAGAGCTTGAGCACCACGGGGTAGCCCATGCTGTCGGCGGCGGCGATCGCCTCCTCCACCGTCGCCGCCACCTGGGTTGGCACCACCGGAATGCCGTAGGCCGCCAGCACGGCCTTGGAGTCGGTCTCGGTGAGAATATGGCGTTCTTCGGCCTGGGCCGCTTGCAGAATGGCGGCCACTTTGGCGCGATCGATGCCGTGGTTGGTGGTCAGGGTCGGAGTTTCGTAGAGCCCCTTGAGGGCGTAGCTGTGCTGCCACAGCAGGCCAAACAGCCGCGCCGCCTGGTCGGGGTAGCGGTAGGTGGGTATGCCCGCCCGGTTGAGAATGCTCTCCCCCTCATCCACCTCGGCACCCCCCATCCAGCTGGCCAGGATAGGCTGGTTCGAGCCGCTGCTGCGCCAGGTTTCGACTACCGCCTGGGCGGTTTTGGTCGGGTCGGTCATGGCCTGGGGCGTGAGCACCACCAGGCAGCCGTCGCTGTCGGGGTCGGCCAGGGTAGTCTTGAGCGCCTGGGCAAACCGGGCCGGTTCGGCATCGCCCAAAATATCGATGGGGTTGCTGTGGCTCCAGTGGGCGGGCAGCGCTCCGTTCAGCGCATCCACGCTGGCGGCAGACAGCTCCGCCAGGGTACCCCCAGCGCGAATTAAGGCGTCCGTCGCCAGCACCCCAGGGCCACCCGCGTTGGTGATAATGCTCAGGCGATCGCCCCGTGGGCGCGGCTGTTTGGCCAGCACCTCGGCGGCGTCAAACAGCTCTTCGATATGGTCAACCCGCAGCACGCCGCAGCGACGAAAGGCCGCATCCAGCACCGCATCGCTGCCCGTCAAAGACCCGGTATGGGAGGCCGCCGCCTGGGCCGCCGCCTGGGTGCGCCCCGCTTTAATCACAATAATGGGCTTGCTCAGGGCCACTTCCCGCGCTGCCGACAAAAACGCCCTGGCATCGCCAATCGACTCCATGTAGATCACAATGCTGTGGGTGTGGGGGTCGTCGCCCAGGTAGTCGATCAGGTCGCCCCAGCCCACATCCAGCATTGAGCCGAGGGAGATAAAGGCGCTGAAGCCCACATTCTCTCGCAGGCTCCAGTCCAAAATTGAGGTGCACAGCGCCCCGCTCTGGCTGATAAAGCCCACGTTGCCGCGCCGCGCCACCTGGCTGGCAAAGGTGGCGTTTAGCCCCGTCAGCGGGTTCTGAATGCCTAAACAGTTGGGGCCAATCAGGCGCAGGCGACCGTAGGCGATCGCCTTAATCTGCCGCTCTAGCTCAATGCCCTCCGCCCCAATTTCCTTAAAGCCCGCCGAGAGAATGATCGCGCCTTTAACCCCCGCATCGACGCATTCCTGCACCACGGCAGGCACCCCCAGGGCGGGAATGGCGATGATGGCGAGATCGGGTGCTTCGGGCAGGGAGGCAATGCGATCGAACGCCTGAATGCCCAGCACGTTGTGCCGCTTGGGGTTGATCGGGTAAACCGTACCGCCGAAGGGATGGCTGATCAGGTTCCACAGCACCGTGCGACCGACGCTGCCGGGGCGCTCGGTCGCGCCAACCACTGCTACCGAGCGGGGCGCAAAGATCGGGTCCAGGGGATGACTCCCGGTTTTCCAAAGATCCGTCACCGGATCAGGGCAGCTCAGCATGGTTAAGTCCTCGTAGGAGCAGGCACGGTCTACTAATTTTGGATTAGCGATTTTGGATTGTATTGTCGCGTAGGGTGGGCACTGCCCACCTTTCCCCTAGGGTGTAGCCCTTAACCTTGATCAGCATGATCCTGGAATATGAGCATTAAATCTTGGTGGGCAATGCCCACCCTACGGTTCCTCTCTCCCCAAGGAGAGGGATTGGGGCGTAGACGCGCAGCGGCTTCTCTTTGAGTGGGTACTAAACCGTCGTCAGCTCGGGGGCCAGGCCGGGCTGGTGGTACAGGCTGGCATCCACCCGACAGCCGCCGTAGGCCAAGGTATACAGCTCCTTCATATCGCGAATCAGCGGGTAGCGGGGGTTGGCCCCGGTGCACTGGTCGTCGAAGGCCTGCTCCGACATCAGCTCCAGGTGGTCGTAGAAATCCTGCTCCGAGGCATTCAGGGTTTCGCGAATGGTGAGCGGAATTTCTACCTGCTGTTTGAGATCTTCGATCGCATCAATCAGCCGCATCACCTTCTCGTCATCGCTGTCGCCGCCCAAGTTCAGGTGGTCGGCGATCTGGGCGTAGCGGTGCTTGGCATTGGGGAAGCGGTACTGCGGAAAGATCGCCTGCTTAAAGGGCGCATCGGTGGCGTTGTACCGGATGACGTGGCTGATCATCAACGCGTTGGCCAGGCCGTGGGGGACGTGGAAGGTGGAGCCTAGCTTGTGGGCCAGCGAGTGACAGACGCCAAGGAAAGCGTTGGCGAAGGCCATTCCGGCGATCGTCGCCGCGTAGTGGACTTTTTCCCGCGCCTCGGGGTCTGCCGCACCGTTTTTGTAGGCCCGAGGCAGGTATTCCATCAGCAGCTTAATCGCCTGCAGCGCTAGCCCGTCGGTAAAGTCGCTGGCCATAATCGACACGTAGGACTCCAGAGCGTGGGTGAGGGCGTCGATGCCGCCAAAGGCGGTCAGGCTGCGGGGCATGTGCAGCGTTAGGGCCGGGTCCACGATCGCCACATTCGGCGTCAGAGCGTAGTCCGCCAGGGGGTACTTGATGCCGACGCGATCGTCGGTCACCACCGCAAAGGGCGTCACTTCCGAGCCCGTGCCTGAGGTGGTGGGAACGCAGATCAGCTGCGCCTTCTGCCCCAGGGTGGGTAGCTCATAGACCCGCTTGCGAATGTCCATAAACCGCATCGCCAGCCCCTCAAACTCAATCTGGGGCTGCTCGTACATCAGCCACATCACCTTGGCTGCATCCATGGGCGAGCCGCCACCGACAGCAATCAGCATGTCGGGCTCAAACTTGCGCAGCTGCTCCAGGCCCTGGTTGACGTTGCTCAGCGTCGGGTCTGGCTCCACATCGTGGAACACGTCCCACTGCACACCAACCTCGTCGAGCACCTGGGTAATCGGGTGCAGCATGCCCAGGTCAAACAGGGGCTTGTCGGTGATCAAAAAGGCTCGCTGTTTTCCCGCTAGCTCCCGCAGGGCCACCGGCAGACAGCCTGATTTAAAGTAAATCTTCGGCGGCACCCGGAACCACAGCATGTTTTCTCGCCGCTGGGTGACGGTTTTGATATTCAGCAGGTGGTGGGGGCCAACGTTTTCAGAGACTGAGTTGCCGCCCCAGGTGCCGCAGCCCAGGGTCAGCGAGGGGTCGAGTTTGAAGTTGTACAAGTCGCCGATCGCCCCCTGGGACGAAGGCGTATTGATCAGCACCCGCGAGGTTTGCAGGGCGTTTTCAAAGTAGGCGATGTCGTCGCGGTTGGCGGGGTCGGTGTAGAGCACCGAGGTGTGGCCTTTGCCGCCAAACTGCACCAGCGCCGCCGCTGTCTCCACTGCCGCGTGAAAGTCTTTGACGCGGTAAAAGCCCAGAATGGGGCACAGCTTTTCGTAGGAGAGGGGTTCGCCCGAGCCTACTTCGCTCACCTCACCCATTAGCACCTTGGCCCCGACGGGTACGGTGAACCCCGCCAGGGCGGCGATCGCCTCCACCGACTGACCTACAATAGCCGCATTCAGCCGCCCGTCCTTCAAAATAATTTGCCGCACCGCGTCGGTTTCCTCGGCATTCATAATGTAGGCACCCCGAGCCAAAAATTCGGCCTTGGCCTGCTCGTAGATGGCCTCGACCACAACGACAGACTGCTCCGAGGCGCAGATCATGCCGTTGTCGAAGGTTTTGCTGAGCAGAATGGAGCTGACCGCCATCGGCAAATCGGCACTGGCATCGATCACCGCCGGGGTGTTGCCCGCCCCCACCCCCAGCGAGGGGTTGCCCGAAGAGTAGGCCGCCTTCACCATGCCGGGGCCGCCTGTGGCCAAAATTAGCTTGATTTCCGAGTGCTGCATCAGCGCCTGGGAGAGTTCCACGGTGGGTTCGTCAATCCAGCCGATTAGCCCGGCGGGGGCACCGGCAGCCTCAGCGGCGGCGCGCACGATCTTGGCGGCGGCGATGCTGCACTGCTTGGCCCGAGGGTGGGGAGAAAAGATAATGGCGTTGCGGGTTTTGAGGGCAATCAGCGCTTTAAAGAGAGCCGTCGAGGTGGGGTTGGTGGTAGGCACAACGCCAGCAAGAATCCCCACGGGTTCGGCAATTTTTTCGATGCCAAAGCCCTCATCTTTTTCGAGGGTGCCGCAGGTCTTCTCGTGCTTGTATTTGTTGTAGATGTATTCTGAGGCGAAGTGATTTTTGATCACCTTGTCTTCGACTACGCCCATGCCCGTTTCTGCTACCGCCATTTTGGCCAGGGGAATGCGCTGGGCATTGGCCGCCAGGGCAGCGGCGCGAAAGATGTGATCGACCTGTTCCTGGGTAAAGCTAGCGTACTGCGCCTGGGCAGTTTTGACCTGTTGAATCAGGGCTTCGAGTTCGGTCAGATTGGTCACGGACATAGCGTCCTCCTGGGATAGCTGGAGATGGAAGTTCAAAATTCAAAAGGCAAAACTCAAAGAGTCTGACGTAGGGTGCATTAGCGGCAGATTAACCACAGGGAACCACCCAAAGCCTTTACTAAAGCCGCAATGCACCATCGCGAGAATTTCTACCAAAGAAAATTACTCATACGGCTATTTAACTCGCGATCGCAGCCGACAAAATCTCCGTTGTCATCGTCGGCGGATGGGTGAGGGTATTGTGAATGATGCAGGCATCCACGGCTCGTTCTAGCCCTTTTTGGTGGCGCAACTCTAGGGGTACTAAGGTCTTGACTTGAATGTGAATATGGTCGATTCGTAGGGGATCAGTAACCTTGTCAGCGGTCACAGAAACACCGAGTCCGCTGGTATTCAGGTGGCGAGCTTCGAGATATTTCACTGCGTAGAACCCAACGCAAGCCCCAAGGGATGCTAGAAACCATTCGGGCGGGGTCATCCCTTCATTTTGACCAAAGCTGTCTAGCGGCTGATCGCTGAGAATGTTGTGCCCTCGACAACTGGCCTGAAATTTTACACCGTCTTGATAAGTAACTAGAACGTCCATAGAAGCCTCCTGAGGAGAGCATGGAGTAAAAGCTTAAACAGCAGTTAATCCGTGGTCCTGAAATATTTGAATAACATGCTCAACTAGTTCTGGTGTAGGTGGCTGAGTATCGCTCAGGGTATAGGGTAAACCTAATTGTTTCCATTTATATTCTCCCAGTTTGTGAAAGGGCAAAACTTCTACTCTTTCAACATTATCCAGGGTGCCCACAAATTTGGCTAAACCCACCACGTTTTCTTCAGGATCAGTGAGGCCAGGAACCAGCACAAATCGCATCCAAGTAGGTTTGTTAATTTTAGCTAAATAACGAGCAAAATTTAGCGTGGGTTCGATAGAGACGCTGGTGACTTTGTGAAATAAATCGGAATTGTAAGATTTGATATCTAATAAAACTAAATCGGTATTTTCTAATACCGGTTCTGCTGCTTCAAGGTGGACATAGCCGGAGGTATCTAAGGCCGTATGCAACCCTATTTCGCGGCAGCGACGAAAGATTTCGGCGACAAATTCGGGCTGCATCAGCGGTTCGCCACCGCTGACCGTGACGCCGCCACTGAGCAGGTAGTTTTTGGTGTGCTCAATTTGAGCCATGATCTCGTCCACCGTTATCACCGTGCCGCCGTGGATCTCCTGGCAGTCGGGGTTGTGGCAGTAGAGGCAGCGCAGGGGGCAGCCCTGGGT
>PYER01000187.1 GCA_003017855.1 filamentous cyanobacterium CCT1 | reverse complement strand
GGGGCTAGGGAACGGGCTTTCTCCCTTCGGGAGTTTCACGAACGACTCCGCTCAGCCCTCGGTTATTTTCAGGGCAAATCCTGTGTAGGTGATTCTAACCGGAGGCGGGGGGCTCCGGCTTGGGCAGAGGGCGCTCAATCAGCCTGAGTTCAGGTACCCAGTAGCCCACCAAGCCCACCCCGACCATGGCTAGGGCGCAGGCCACGTACAGGATCGCCATGCCCGCGCCGGGACCAGTGCCAACGCTACCGCCCAACAGCTGGGCGAGACTGGCATTAGGGCGCATGGCGGGCTCCAGCACGCGATCGGCTAGGGGGCCAGCCATGAGAGCGGCTCCAGCGCTGACTACCTGCACCACCAGAGCGTTGGCGGCAAAGACACGGCCCTGCTGTGCGGGGTCAATCTGGGTCATCCAAATGGCGGTTTCAGAGCTACCCAATAGAGGAAAATTGAGCGACGAGCAAAACTGTGCCGGTACCCAAATTTGGGGCGATCGCCCCAGGCCAAACAGGGTTTTACTCACCCCCGCGCCGATGAACCCAGCCAGCATGCCGCGCACGCGGCGCTTAGGGCCACCCCAGGCACTGAGCAAAATCGCCCCAGTCACACCGCCGATGCCCGCTGCCGCTGCGGTGCTGGCCAGCACCTGGGCGCTACCGTTGGAGCGAGCCAAAATCATCGGATCGTAGATGGCACCACCCAAATCGTGGAAAAACCAAAACAGGGTGCTGATTAGCAGCAAGGCTCGTAAACTGGGCTGCCGCCAAACTTCGCGAAAGCCAAAGGTCAGCTTGGTCAATAGGGTTTCAAGTTTGGGGCTGGCCAAAGGGGCAGGCTGGGGAAGGTGAAGGGCAATGAGGGTTGCGATCGCTACCGCAAAGGTCACCACATCTACTCCCAAGATCCCCAGCAGACCGATTAGTGGATACAGCACTCCCGCCAGGGCTGGCCCCACAATGGCGGCCCCGTAGTGCACCGCTGAGTTCATGCTGTTGGCCCGCGTTAGCTGGTGCGGCGGCACCAGGCTAGAGATTGAGGTTTGGTAGGCCAAACTTTGAATTTGCCCAAAGCTGCCGTTGAGCATGACGGCGGCATAGAGGTGCCAAATTTGCAGACTGTCGGTGAGGTAAAGCCAGCCAATGCCGACGGTGGCGAGTACGGCGACGGTGTCTCCCGCCATCATGAGTTGCTTACGGTTGAAATGGTCAACAATCAGCCCCGCAAACAGCGTCACAGGAATGCGAGGAACCTGGGAAAAGAACCCGATCAGGGCCAAGGCGGTGGCCGAGCCGGTGGTTTCCCAGGCCCAAATGGTGAGGACAAACTCGGTCATGTAGCTGCCGATGGTTGAGACCAGCTGGCCAAACCAAATAATCGTAAAAGTACGCACAAACTTGATTTATGGCTCCAGGGCGGTTTTTGATGGAATGAGGTCCACAATTGCTAAGTTCTAGATCCCCCCAGTACCTAGCTATCTAAGTTTCATTTTGTAACCCCCCTTTTCAAGGGGGGCAGGGGGGATCAATCGCGAAACACTTTACCCGAGTGAAATTCGCTGTAGTACGCTTCGTTTTAGTCGCTGGTGTTTAAGGGTGGGACGCAGGCGACAAACTCAGTTTGTAAGACTTTTGGAAACTGTTTCCAAGGAAACGTGCCGCTCTTGCTGTCGAGATAGCGCTCACTCAGTTGCAGAACGGCCTCGGCAATTTCGCCATGGTTGCTGTCTGTGACTGAGATTTTTGCCAGGGCGTAGGTGGGCTTGTGGTCTGCCGCCAAGGCAATAGAGCAGGGATGATCGCAGGTCCACAGACAATCTACGCCGCGCACCTCTAGCTCTGACTGGCGCGACCAGGTTTGGTGCAGGGTTTGAATTCGATCGCACAAAGCTTCGCCGTCCGCAGGCTGTTCTGGAGGCCGTTGCTCCGATCCATGGCAGGAACGGCAGATAAAAAGGATGGATTTTGGCATGGTGTTTACAAATTAGGAAGGAGGGGCAACAACATCTCAGGCAGCTTTTTCAAAATCAGCTCATTGGTGATCGGGCCTCGGGTAATGCTGCCCCAGAACTGATAGTCACGCTGGCGGCGTATCTTCCACCAAATAGGTGAACAAGTCGTCGATCACTCCATCAGCGGCCAGAGGATTGCCGCCTCTCCAGGTAGGATAGTTGACTGGGTAAACCCGATCGTTTTGAACGGCTCTTAGCCTCTGCCACAGCGGGTTTTGCTTTAGTTCGGTGATGGTCTGGGCCGCTTCGTCCCCGTCGGCGGCGACAAACAAAACGTCGCCGTCAATATCCATCAGCCGTTCCTCAGACAATTTCACAATGCCACCATCAACCGGTACGGCCTGAGACGATGGTCGACGCAAGCCTGCATCAGCCAAAATGCTGCCATTGAAAGAATTTTTTAAGTCCAAATCAATCGTGCCACAGCAGGTGTGGACGAAGGAGACCTCTGGGTTTTGCTGGTTCTTTTCTAGGGCAGACTTTAACGACTCAATGCGCTGATCATAATGACTCCAAACCTGCTCAGCTAAATCCGTTTTCCCTAACACATTAGCGACAAAGTCAAAATGACTTCGCCAGGAGGGATACCCATCCCAATCATCGGCTACGGTGGGAGCAATCTGCGACAGTTGGCTATAAATAGCCTCGGTAGAGTACTTAATGCCAATGATCAGATCGGGTTTTAAGGCCACAATCTTTTCAAGGCTGGGTTGTTCTTCTTTGCCCAATATTTGAATGGAGCCTAGATGCTCCGCCAGGTAAGGTGGCGGTTCGTCAAAATAGACGACGGTGGCGATGGGTTTTACCCCCAGGGCGATCGCATCCCCCAGGCTAGGCACGCTCAAGGTAATCACCCGCTGCGGCTGATTGGGCACACAGGTTTCACCCAGAGCATGGCTAACCATCCGACAGTTGGATGTATCGGTGGCTGACGGCGCAGTCGAAGGTGGTTGGCTACCTGAGCCAGTACAGCTCTGGATCAGGGCTACCATCAAAACCCCGCCCCAAAACAACTGAATCCGTCGCCACCAAGATTTACAAAACATGAGCTTTACGTCATCCATTCAACAGGCTTAAAACGACCAGGAAACCGTGCCTCTGATAGTAAATGGAGCACCGTAGAAAACACGCAGAGGGCTTTCGGCGGCTTCAAAATAGGTAATATCAAACAGGTTCTCAAAGTTTAGCCCAGCCCGAAAATTATCTCGCCGGTAGAACACCGAGGCATCGGTGCGGGTATAGCCGGGTACCTGGAAGGAATTGTCTAGATCACCCTGGCGATCGCCCACGTAAAACAGCCCCAGACCAAAGCCCAAGCCCTGGAGCGACCCTTCCTGAACTTCATAGGTTGTCCACAGACTCGCGGCGTGTTCCGGCACATTGTTGAGACGATTGCCCACGGTCAAGGTGTTATCTGCCGTAATCTGGGCATCGGTGTAGGCATAGCCCGCTACAATGTTCCACCCCGGCAAAATTTCACCCGTAGCCGTAAGTTCAACCCCGCGACTTCTCTGCTCACCGGTCTGCACTGAGAAGTTGGGGTTAATGGGGTCTTCGGTTAACACATTAGTCCGCGTAATTTGGTAAAAAGCCAGGGTGGTCGAGAGTCGATTGTCGAGCCAGTCAGATTTGACGCCGACTTCGTACTGATTGCCGCGCTCGGGTTCAAAAAGGGTGTTGTCAAAGGCTGTGCCCACACTCTGCAAGAACGAGCGGCTGTAGCTGGCATAGAGAGCGTGCTCGTCGCTGGGTTGGTAGACGATGCCTAGGCGGGGGCTAAACGCCGTATCATCCTGAAAATCCTGTGAACCATCGGCGAAAAGCGACTGCTGGCTCACTAAGTCAAACCGCCCCCCGAGTAACAATTTCAGCTGGGGCAGCAGGTCGATTTGATCTTGAACATAAACCCCTACCGAATTAGTAATAAAAGGTTCTCTTGGGAAGCTAGCCAAGAGCTGCGGTTGAGCTACCCCGTAAACTGGATTGAAAATGTCAATGGGAGCAAGGCTAAATTCTTGACCACCGCTTGCGTAGATATCGCGATTGACATCAAAGCCGAGTAAGAGTTGGTGAGAAATACTGCCTGTTTGTACCCTACCCGTCAGGCTGGTATCAAAGGAGTAGTTATCTTGAGATTGGTCGCCAGCGGTGAAAAGACCCCGCTCTAGAGTGCGCTGATCAGCAAGCAGGTTTAGGGGGAAAAGTGAGTTTTGGGGAGTCCGCTGAAAACTGGCCCGAAACGAATTTTGCAGCTGCCAGTCGGGGTTGATCTGGTGGTCGAGGGTGTACCCCAGTCGCAGCACGTAGCGATCGTTTTTATCTATATCGTCATCGGGCTCACCGATAAAGCGACTGCGGGGCAGCTGCCCATTGATGTTGGGCAGAACGGTACCTATGGCAGGTAGCCCGCGATCGTTGGGTTGTTCAGAAATAGTGTACTCACCTTCAAAATTAATCTGAGTATTGGGGCCAGCCTGCCAACTGACCACGGGGGCAATGACATAATTTTGGCGATCAAAAAAGTCAATGAATGTGCCTGAACTAGATGCGCCTGCGGTGAGTCGGTAGAGCAACGTTTCAGACTGATTGAGCGGGCCAGTAAAGTCTATGGAGCCGCTGTAGGTGTCGAAGTTGCCAATGGTTCCTTCCACAATATATTGAGGGGTTGACAGGGGCTTTTTGGTGACAATGTTGACGGTGCCGCCGGGCGCACCCTGGCTAAACAAAGCCCCGGCTGGGCCTCTCAATACCTCAATGCGTTCAATGTTGGGAATCGCAATACGGGAGGTAACGTTAGTGTCATCGCGCAGCCCGTTGCGCAGGATGTTCCTACCCGAAAAACCGCGAATGACGTAGCCCTCAAAGGCCGACTGGGAGGAGTTGTCGGGGGTAACACCCACCACCGTGCGGAGGGCCTCATTGACGCTTTGCACCTGCCGATCTTGTAGAAGCTCCTGGGGCACGACCTGTACTGAAAAGGGTAGATCGCGCAGAGGGGTATCGGTTCTGCTGCCGACAGCGGCGTTAGGAACGCGGTAATCCGGTTGCCCCTGCCCAGTCACCCCAATTTGAATGGCCTCTTCGGCACCGCCCGCCTGGGCCAGGCCTGGCACGACGCTCAAGACCAGGTTGCCCGCAGCGGTATCGAACTGGGCGGTGGGTGGCCCTTCAGTACCGGTGATGGCGACTCGCACAGTGCCATCGGGCAGGCTAGTGATCTGCACCAGGGCAATGCCTTCGGCAGGGGCAAACTGCTCGGCGGCAGCTTGATTGACCAACTCCAGCACCGCATTGGGAATATCGGTAATTAGCGCATTGCCCTCGGTGCGGGAGGTGCCTGCGTTGAGGGGGCGATCGCTGACCAGTTCAATCCTCAACCCCTCAGGAGCATCTGTGATCTGCACGTCGGTAATCACCGCTGCGGCACTGGCCTCCCCCTGGGCGAGCCACTCCTCTACGGTGAGTGCCGTCGGGGCCGGTTCAGAGTCTTGAAGTGGCGATGCTCCAGCCAATGGAGCGGTTGCGCCCGCCAGCACGGTCATTACAAACAGTCCAAAGCCCAACTTTGAAGTCATCATTCCTCACACCACAGCTAGTCGTCTCGTTTGCCAGCACAAACGAGAAGTATTCTCAATTAGATGAGATTTAGACTACGGGGTCTAGAGCTGGCTTTTCTCTGCGACCCGGACTTTTTTCTCTGCGATCGGGACTTTTTCGGTTTTGGGGGATGAGTGTATCCCACTTTTATAAAGTCGGTCCCCCTCATCCCCCAACCCCTTCTCCCTGGGAGAGAAGGGGAGCCGGATTTCAAAGTCCTTCTCCCCTAGGGAGAGGGATTTAGGGTGAGGGTTACACGATTGGGATGCACCTCTGAGAGGGTGCATCGCTGGGCGGATGCACCCTACAGTTCTCATCCTTTGGGTGATACCTACGATATGAATGACTGGTATGAAACCTTGCGCCTAAAACCGAACCCCTAAGCTCCCCGGCAGTTGGCTAGCTGATACGCCTTGGGTGTCACTCCAAATTTGCGCCGAAAGGCACCGCTAAAGGCGGTAGGGCTGGCGTAGCCTACAGCCGCCGCAACTGCCGCAACCGATCGCTGCTGCACCAAAAGCTGGCAGGCTTCTTCCATACGCTGCTGGGTGAGATAGCCAAACACAGTGGTGTTAAAGGCTTGGCGAAAACCTTCTTTGAGCTTGCGATCGTTGAGGCCTACCAGGCGCGCCAAATCGAGCAAAGAAGGGGGGTTTTGCAGATCACGTTGCAGAATTTGCCGCGCCTGGTAAATGCGCTCTAGATCGTCGCGATGTAGGGTTGTCTGAGCGGTGCTCTCGTCGATGGCATCTAGAAACAGGGCAATCAGTTCGAGGGATTTGGCCTCTAGGTAAAGGGTTTGGGTCAGCCCCTGGTAGGGACACTGCAAGATTTGCCAGAGGGCCGTCTGCATACCTGGTGTGATCGCAATCGGGTCAATGAAGGGAAATTTACGCTCTCCCGTCAGCATGTGTTGCAGCGTTTTGGGCAGCCTGGTGCTGTGACCTTCAGTCAACGCGGCCAGCAGAGCTGGATCGAGGTGAATGTCTACGGCCGAATAGTCGCGATCGGCAAATTCTCGCCATCGGCTGTCTTGTCGTTCTGGGCCGAGTAAATGCGCTTGGCGATCGCTAAATACAGGCCCTTCGTTGTACTGGCTATAGGCTGAGAGGCTAAACACAAACTCGAAACAGTCGCTCTGTTCTGATGAACAAACTTGCACTAGATCTCTGTGTAAACGGTAGCGGTGCAGGGTTAGATCGATGCCGCTGGGCAAACCAATATCGCGCTTGTAACCGCTACCCAACCAGTCGGGATAGGTGATTGTTTGGTTCTGTAGATTGGCCAAAAGCTCTGGCTGCGTGCTCTGCACATGCTCGCGCAGCAGCTGGCGCAGTTCGCCATCCTGAAAGGTGATCGTCATGGACCGCCATTGCATAACGTTAGTGAGCTGATGATATCAGATCTCAATAGGTAGTGCGATCGAGGCCAGGGGCGGGATTTGGGGCATTTTGTATAATTCCCGTGACCCATAGCCTTCTCTCTGGGGTTGATCCGCCCACTATGGTTCAAAACGTCAGGGTTCAGGCGCTTAATCAGTTGGGAGTGAATTGCATTAACGCTATAGTAAAGGGCTGATGCTCTCGGCTTGATGCCCTTACTCACGTTGAACGTTGCCTTTCGACTATGACGCTGCTGCTCACTGAAGCCGACTATGACGAGCTTTGCCAAAGCTCCTCCGGATCTCCTCTTTCCTCCTGTAGCTCAGAGGATGACTATGAAGCCAGTCGCTGGTTGCCGATGAGCTTAGGCCGTGGCCGCACCCGTTGTCTGGAGCTATCGCCTGGGGTATGGCTAGACCTGATCGACAAAGAATTTGCTCAGCCCTGGGCGTTGCGGGTGCCGGAGCATGATCATCTGGTGCAGTTCACCATTATGCTGTCGGGCGTGGTTGACTACGACGAGGTCTATCCGACCCTGGGGGAGGGGGTGGGCTACCTGTCGGGCAGTGGGCTTTCCCATGGGTATGTGGCGCGGTACGGGCGATCGCGCCATATTCGAGGCATCAACATTCACCTGCGGCCCGATGTGGTCGAGTCGTTTTTGACTGGGCAGTCTTCAACGCTACGGCAATCTCTGCTCAAAACCAATGACTGGAAAACGGCCTGGTTTCCCCCGGTTACGCCTGGGATGCGGATAGTGGCTCAGCAGATGCTGCATTGTCCCTTTTACGGGGCGGCGCGGCGGCTGTATTTACAGGCCAAGGTATTTGAGCTGCTGGCGGTTCAGATCGATGCGCTGCAGGCCGATCAGGGCGAAAAAGCCCCTACCCTCGCCCTCAAGCCAAGTACGGTGGACGGTATTTACCAGGCTCGAGCCATCCTGACGGCCCAGCTTGAAAATCCGCCCTCGGTGACAGAGCTAGCGCAGCAGGTGGGGTTGTGCGATCGCACCCTCCGCCGGGGCTTCCGCGATCGCTTCGGCACGACCATCATTGGCTACCTGACGCAGCAGCGCATGGTCAAAGCCGAACAACTGCTTCAGCAGGGCGACTACACCGTGGCCGAAGTCGCCAACAAAGTCGGCTACACCCATTTGGGGCACTTTGCAGCAGCGTTTCGCAAGCAGTTTGGGGTGAGTCCAAAGGAGTGTTTGGCGGGCAAGTCCGTTTTCGGATCATTCTGACCGGTTTTGGATAGACAGGGCTCTACTTCCATCCCTACACTGATTTCTCAGTTAATTAAGAAAGGTTCGCAACAGAGCGAACGCCGTGTGGGAGGACGTGAAATGAGTCTACGGTCATTGCAGCTTGGGCTATTGCTAGCCCTGTCGGGTAGTTTGGTGAGCGGTTGGGGAATGCCGCTGAGGGCTCAAGACAGTGAGGTAGGGCAACCGCCGCCGCTGGAGCTGACCCCAGCCGCCACTACCGTGCAGGTAACAGCAGTGCGGCTGGAGCCGACGGAAGCTGGTTTGCGGGTCCTCTTAGACACGGCAGACGGGGAGCTGGCTGCTCCCACTCTTCAGACCACCGGTAATGCGCTGATCGCCGATATTCCCAATGCCACCCTGGTCCTGCCTGAGGGCGAGTCCTGGGAGCAGGTCAGCCCCTCGGAGGAGATTGCCTTTGTCAGCGTCAGCGACCTGGGGGACGGCCAGGTGCGGGTTGCCATTACCGGCGTAGAAGCACCCCCCACAGCTGAAGTTCAGGCCTCCGCTCAGGGGCTAGTGTTTAGCGTGCTGCCAGGTATGGCGGGCACGGCTGCGGCAGAGGAGGCCATTCAAATTGTGGTTTCTGCCACCCGTACCGAGGCTGCGATCGCCGACGTGCCGCGATCGGTAACGGTGATCGAGCGGGAGCAAATTGACCAACAAACCCAGGTTTCGAGAGGCCTGGGAGATATTTTGGGCCAGCTAGTGCCGGGGTTAGCCCCGTCCACAGGCAGTTCCAGCCAGTTTGGCCAGTCGTTGCGGGGTCGCAACACCCTGGTGCTCATCGATGGCGTGCCCCAAACCCCTAGCCGCAACGCCTTTCGCAATTTCCAAATCGTCGATCCCAGCGCCATCGAGCGCATTGAAGTAATCCAGGGACCCACGGCTATCTATGGCGACGGGGCAACTGGGGGCGTGATCAACATCATCACCCGCACGGCCCCGGCAGAGGGCACCGTAGCCCGCACCCGGCTGGGGCTGAGTACCGATTTTGCCGATGTTTCGGGTAGTTTGGGGGGTACCGTAGAGCAGTACTTTGGCGGTCGGCTCGACGATACTGACTATGCGTTCACCCTGTCCTACGACCATACCGGCGGCTTTTTTGATGCCCTAGGCGAACGCATTCCCCCTGACCCCAATGACCAGGGCGGCTTAGCCGATACAGACACCTTCAATATTTTGGGGAAAATTGGGGTAGATTTTGCCGAAAACCAGCGGCTACAGCTGACCGTCAACCACTACAACGCCGTTCAAACCACAGACTTTACGACCGACCCCAGCATTACTACTATTCCAGGGCGACAGCGATCTAGAGCGATCGCAGGACTCGCTCTAGACACGCCCCAAACCAACCGCAACACCGTGCTCAGCCTCGACTATACCCACAGCGATGTGCTGGGTGGAGATTTGCAGGGCCAGCTTTACTACCGCGACTACCTGACCCGGTTTATCCCCTTCGACGCGCGGGCGTTTGCCAGCCTGGGCAGTGCCATTTTTCAGTCAGAGGTCGATTCGACGGAGTATGGCGGGCGGCTCCAGTTCAATACGCCCCTGGCCGATGAAGGAGCCCTCAGCCTGCTGTGGGGAGCCGACTATAACAACGAGCGCACCTCCCAGCCCGTCAATATTTTTGACCCGGCCGCGTTCGATGCCAGCGGCGGGTTGACCTTTCGTCGCACTGGCGAGAGCCTCTGGGTGCCGCCACTGAATCAGTCGAGCCTGGGTCTGTTTGCCCAGCTCAATTGGGAGGTCAGCGATCGCTTCACCGTACTGGGCGGTATTCGTCACGAGCGGGTCGGCCTGACGGTCGATGACTTCACCACCCTGGCGGGCAACGCGATTCAAGGGGGCGACCTGGCCTACGACGCTACCCTGTTCAACCTCGGCGGTATCGTCGATCTCAGCGATGACATCAGCCTGTTTGCCAACTTTGCCCAGGGATTTTCACTGGCCGATGTCGGCTTAGTGCTGCGCAATGCTCCGGCGGGCTTTTCGGTAAATACCCTGCGGCCCGAAGCTCAGCGGGTGAACCACTACGAACTGGGCCTGCGCGGCAATTGGGCCGGTCTGCAGGCGTCGCTGGCGGGGTTCTACAACACCTCTGAGCTGGGGACGACGTTTACAGCGCCTGGCGAAATTTTGCGGGCTCCCGAGCGAGTCTATGGTGTAGAAGCTACAGTCGATGCTCGGCTCAGCGATACCTGGCTACTGGGCGGCACCGCCAGCTGGGCAGCAGGCGAAATCGACCGGGGCAACACCGGCACCTACACCCCGCTAGATAGTTTCCGCATTCCGCCGCTCAAACTCACAGCCTACGTGGAGAACCAGACCACCCCCGGCTGGAGCAACCGCCTGCAGGCGATCTATTCCGGCGATCGCGACGTGTTTGCCAATGAAGCCGTATTCGGTCAGCGCGCCGTCAGCAGCTACTTCACTATGGACTACATCAGTGCGCTAGAGGTTGGCCCCGGAACGCTGGAAATCGGGATCGCTAATCTGTTGAATAGCGACTACTTTCCGGTCGTGTCGCAGCTTCAGCCCAGCGAGGTGAGCAACGCGGCTGGCAGAGGCCGTTTCCTGCGCATTGGCTACTCGTTTGAATGGTAAATGGTAGGCGTTGCTGGACTGAGCCATGAATCTGTGTAGGGGCAAACGGTTGTTTGCCCTCGACAAATTGGGGCTAGGCAACCAAAGTTCAGCACCATACCGAATCCTATTTGGTTGTGCTGAATCCGCCTTTGCTGCCCTCGGTTGGTCTGGGCAAACACCGTTTGCCCCTACGCAGGCAGCCTGTTTGGAATCGGGGTATACGGTCGAATTTGGTGTTACGCCCGGTTTGTAGGGGTATTGCACTGCAACGCCCCCACGAGACCCCTGTTTTAATCGGGGCTTTCTCAGGGTGAATTTTGGATCAGCCTGCCGGGATGGTCACTCGGCCAAGTGCTTCTCCAGATCATCCAGCAGCAAATGCGCCGCCTGAATGCCGCCAGCGGTGGTCCACACGACATCGCTAACGGGGTACGCTTTACCCTGCTGGACAACATCGAGCTGCTGCCAGAGGGGATGGTCTAGCCAAGCCCGGGCGATATCGCTAGCCGATTGGCCGCCGTCGTAACTGACATCTGTGAAGTAGAACAAAACATCTCCATTCATCTGCGGAATCTGCTCCAGGGAAACTTCCTGGGCGAAGCCTGCCTCAGCTTGGGGAGGGGGTCGCTGTAGACCCACGTCTTGAATAATTTGACCAGGGAATGAGTCTTTCAGGTAAAGACGGGCATTGCCCGGCAGAAAACGCACCAGAGAGACTTGAAGATCGCGGTCTGCGAACTGCTGGCGCAGATTGGCCACCCGAGCATCCCAGTCGGCCAGCAGCTTTTCAGCCTCGGCTTCGCGGTTGAGGGCCTTGCCGTAGAGGCGGAGGTTGTCTTGCCAGGGTTCGCCGATGGTTTCTGAAAAGACCGTGGGGGCGATCGCGCTCAGCTGACCATAAATCTGCCCCTGCCGTACCTGGCTACCGATAATTAGATCGGGCTGTAGCGCTGCAATTTGCTCCAGGCTAGGCTGCATTTCATCGCCAACAACAGGTACGCTAGCCATGTCTTCAGCGATGTAGTCGTAGTAAGGCTCCCCTGACCACGACTTGACGGCACCTATCGGGGTGAGCCCCAGGGCCAGCACCATATCGGTGGCCTCGTTGGTCAACACCACCACCCGCTGCGGATGGGTAGGGACAGCGGTGTTGCCCATGGCGTGGGCTACGGTGCGCTGGGTAGCGGCGGGTACCGCTGGCTGAGTCGCGTCTTCAGAAGACCCAGGGGGTACACCAGCACAGCTAGCCAGCATCAGGCCAAGGCTAAGCCCAAGGCCACAGACCATTAAGTGATGTTTCACCCGCTCTTCCTCTACAACAAGCACAACTTGGTTTCACCAAATGTTTAGGCATGCTCCAGGCAGGGGCTCACGGGAATGCACAGGGGCGTTCCGGCCACCGGGTCGCGAATGATGCGGCTCTCTATGCCAAACACCTGGCGCACTAGCGACTCCGTCACCACCGCCTGAGGCGTCCCCTGAGCCAGCACATGTCCCTCACGCAGGGCAATCAACTGATGGCTGTAGCGACAGGCCAAATTGAGGTCGTGGAGCACCATCACAATGGTGCGATTGGCCTGGCGGTTGAGCTGGTAGAGCAGATCCAGCACCTCGATTTGGTGGGCCAGATCGAGGTAGGTGGTGGGCTCGTCCAGTAGCAGGGTTTCGGTGTCCTGGGCCAGGGCCATGGCGATCCAGGCCCGCTGGCGCTGGCCACCGGAGAGGGTGTCGAGGGGGCGGTTGGCAAACTCGTGCAGGTGAGTAGTGGCGATCGCCTCCTCCACCTTCAGCTCATCCTCCTTCGACCACTGCTGTAGCCAGGTTTGGTGGGGGTAGCGGCCCTGGGCCACCAGCTCCCGCACGGTCAGCCCTTCGGGGGCAGCGGGGCTCTGGGGCAAAATACCCAGGCGTTTGGCGAGGTCTTTGGTGGGCAGGTGGGCGATCGCATCCCCTTCCAGATACACCGTCCCTCCCTGGGGCTTCAGCAGTCGCGCCATGCCCCGCAGCAGGGTAGATTTGCCGCAGCCGTTTGGCCCTACCAGCGTGGTGATTTGGCCCTGGGGAATGGCCAGGTCAAGTCCCTGAATGATCACGTTGCCGTCGTAGGCCAGCGTGAGGTTGCGGGTGGTGAGGGCGATCGCGGTGGCGGTGTTGGTGAG
>PYER01000511.1 GCA_003017855.1 filamentous cyanobacterium CCT1 | reverse complement strand
AGATGTGTATAAGAGACAGCAATGCGATCGAGCAGCGATCGCATGGCAGCGGCTTCGGTATCGGGCAGCTGGCTGTGGTCCAGGGGTGCGGCTTGAGTGTTACAGCGGCAGACGTTGCGGCTGGGAATGCCTACGGCGGTGCAGTGGGCGGGCACCGGCCGCAGCACCACTGAACCTGCCCCAATGCGGGCGTAGTCGCCGATGGTGATGTTGCCCAGCACCTTGGCCCCAGCGCCAATCACCACGTGGTGGCCGACGGTGGGGTGGCGCTGGCCAGTTTCTTTGCCGGTGCCGCCCAGGGTGACACCCTGGTAGATCAGGCAGTAGTCGCCGACGATCGCCGTTTCACCAATCACTACGCCCATGCCGTGATCGATAAAGACACCCCGGCCAACTTGCGCGCCGGGGTGAATGTCAATGCCAGTCAAAAAGCGGCTGAGGTGAGCGATGAAACGGGGCAGAAAGGGAATGCCGCGATCGCGCAACCCGTGGGCCAGACGATGGGCTACCAGCGCGTGCAGACCGGGATAACAGCACAGCACCTCAAGCCAGTGAGTCGCCGCCGGGTCGCGCTCAAAGATGATGGCAACATCATTGAGCAGGGCCTCTAGCAGGGGCAGACGCTGCCACAGGGCAGCGACATCAGCAGAAAACCCGGTAGAAAAGCGAGATCGGAGGAGAAACATGGCTCTAGCCGTGGTTGCGGGGGCGTTTGTTTCTCTGCTTATAGCAATGGCCAAAACGCAGCCCGCCAGGGTCTGCGCCATCCAAACTCACTAAAACTATTAGCCCTATACTCAACCGCCAAACCCTTAGAAGACAGAGCCTTCTAAGTTTATTTAGGGCTGGGGGACGAGTATTTTTGATCTTGGGAATGAGTATTTTTACAGCTAGGGCTGAGTATTATGCACTCAGGGCAAATGCCTTACGGCATCAGGCCTTTAGCTAAATCTTAAGACCGAGCAAGAACTCAAGAATTTGCACTCAAAGTACGGCTTTTCCAGGGTCTAGTTCATGGTTTTACGAAGTAAACTGTAGCAGATTTGGCAAAACCTTCTCTATTTAATTCAGTAATCCTTAACAACCTGTCGCTAGTGCTTCATCAAGCCTGAAATTTAGGATGGGCCATTTGGGGAAGAGTCTCCTTACAGCGCACTGCTGCACCTATAGCCTTTTGGATATAGCTGGCGATAGGACGAGGTTGCACCCTATCGTTATGCCCTCCACGACACCCTGAAAATTAAGTTTGTCGCCGAAATAGGGGCATGTCTGGGGTGGCTCGGAATGCCATTGAACAAGTTGTAGATCGATAGAGGCTTCGATCTACCGTTGGGCTTAACCATCGCCTACCAGCCCTAATTCAATAGCGCTCCACCGGCACAGGTCATAGATTCTGCTTAAAGGGTTGAGAGGCTTCCTAACCCGCTAGTGGCAGCATTGCTCAGTCAAACGGAGGGTGTTTACGTTGCTTAACTTTAGAACTGTTAAGCTCGATACCGTTCTCTCTTAAATAGAGAAAGAATAGATACAAATTCAAAATTAGCTTCTTTAAGCCATCCAGAATTTTGTATCGAGTTTTGCAAAAGTAGTCGATTTGAGTACTCAAAAAAAGCCTTTGTGTTCTCGGCTAATTTAGGCTTCAACCCCTGTCGATAAAGCCTTTGGGCTGAGTGCAAAAATACCGGCACGAACCAAAAAAATGCCAGGGCAGGGCGGAGGAAATACTCGCCCCTCAACTCAAAAAAAAGATTGAACTCCGCCGCTGCAAGGAGTTTAGCCTTTGAGTGCAGCGTTAATCATTCAATAAATCCTATCGGGCACCGCTACCTAGCGGGTGGAGACCCCGTTGCTATAACTCTTTCAACGCCGAGCACCCCAGCGTTACTCGAAATCTGAACTGAGAGTACCCAACAGATAGCAACGTCAACCCCGGCTTGGTTAAAGCCATTTACTTCGACGCATTGCCCTGTTTCCCCTCTGCAGATATCGATCGCCAAAGCGATTTCACCGAACACCACCCACCTGAGGAAATCGCAGAGCAGAGACAACGAGGTGCACTGACCGATGGGTTCCGCTCTCCTGATTTGGGGCCACCCATCGGCCAGCGGCGGAAAGCCAAGGTTCTACGTTTTCAGCCTAATTCGTTGGTGGGCAGTGCCCACCCTACCCATCCAC
>PYER01000186.1 GCA_003017855.1 filamentous cyanobacterium CCT1 | reverse complement strand
CACCCACTCTCCCCCTCCCCCGCAAAGCTACAATAGGAATTGATGCAATTCCCCGTTGGAGCGGTTTATGACCACTGCGGCCCCCGCCAAAACCAAGTACGAAGCCATCATTGGTCTTGAAACTCACTGTCAGCTGTGCACCGAAACCAAAATTTTCTCCCCGGCCTCTACAGCTTTTGGGGCGGACCCCAATACCTACATCGATCCGATTGTGGTCGGTATGCCGGGAGTACTGCCGGTGCTCAACCAGCGAGTGCTGGAGTACGCCGTCAAAGCGGGGCTAGCGCTAAACTGCCAGATTGCACCCTACTCTAAGTTCGATCGCAAGCAGTATTTTTACCCTGACCTGCCCAAAAACTACCAAATCTCTCAGTACGACCTGCCCATTGCCGAGCACGGCTGGCTGGAGATTGAGCTAATCGATAAGAAGACTAAAGAGGCCACCCGTAAGCGCATTGGCATCACCCGCCTGCACATGGAAGAAGACGCCGGCAAGCTGGTGCATGCTGGCAGCGATCGCCTGGCCGGATCCACCTATTCCCTAGTTGATTACAACCGGGCGGGGGTACCCCTAATCGAAATTGTCTCTGAACCCGATATTCGCACTGGTCAAGAGGCCGCCGAATACGCCCAAGAATTGCGCCGCATTGTGCGCTACCTAGGCATTAGCGACGGCAACATGCAGGAGGGCTCCCTGCGCTGCGACGTCAATATCTCCGTGCGTCCGGTGGGCCAGGAGGAATTTGGCACCAAGGTGGAGATCAAGAACATGAACTCCTTTAGCGCCATTCAGAAAGCGATCGAGTACGAAATCGATCGTCAGATTAAAGCCAACGAGTCGGGCGAGAGAATTGTCCAAGAAACCCGCCTCTGGGATGAGAGCAGTCAGCGCACCAAGAGTATGCGCTCTAAGGAGGGCTCCAGCGACTACCGCTACTTCCCTGAACCCGACCTGCCGCCGATTGTGGTGTCGGTGGAGCAAAAAGAGGGCTGGCTGGCCGAATTGCCTGAACTGCCCGCCCAAAAGCGTACCCGCTACGAGACCGAGTTTGGCCTCTCGCCCTACGATGCCCGCGTGCTGAGCGACGAGCGCGCCATTACCGAATACTTTGAGGCCACCGTTGCTGCCGGGGCGGACCCCAAGCTCACCTCTAACTGGATCACCCAGGATATTGCTGCCTACCTCAACAACGAGAAACTCTCCATTGATGCAGTGCCCCTGACTCCCGCCAGCCTGGCTGAGCTGGTGCAGCTGATTGAGGCCGGCACCATCAGCAATAAAATCGGCAAGGATCTGCTACCTGAGTTGCTAACTCAGGGCGGCTCGCCCAGGGCTCTCGTAGAAGCACGGGGGCTGAGCCAAATCTCTGATCCCGCTCAAATTGAGGCTATGATCGACGAAGTACTGGCCGCTCATCCAGAGGAGCTAGAGGCCTATCGCGGTGGCAAGAAAAAGCTCCAGGGGTTCTTCGTGGGTCAGCTGATGAAGCGCAGTGGTGGTCGTGTGGATCCTAAACTCAGCAATCAGCTCCTTAGTCAAAAGCTAAATGCATGATGCCTGTTAGACCAATTGAAAAAAATCAATAGGGGGTCTCACCCCCCATGTAATTTTTGGGCTATTATGGTATCAGATGCACCCTGATGGTAGGGAGAGCTATTTTGGGCTCTCCTTTTTTTTGTCTTTTTTTCGCCCTTAGCTTTGCTTGCGATGTCTCAGGGTGTCGCCTAATACTAAATCCTGCTTGGATACCCCCAATACCTCTGGGCGAATGCCATTCGCCCCTACAGGTTGGCCTTTTGGGAATCGGGGGTTTGTGATTCGGATTTGGTATAAGTGAGGGGTTGCTAAGTTTGAGTGTCTGCAGCAAGGCGACGCTTTGTGAGAGCACTTGTGTGCCTGTTGGCGTCGTAAGGCGCTTTCAGGTTCGATCGTGTCCTCGGCGATCGCAACTAAGTAACGTTGACCTGAAGTTGAGTCTCTAGTGGCTCATCGGGGTCAATCCTCAACGTGCTTAAGCCGATGACTGAGGTCGCTGCTACAGAGCCATTACCCCAAACGACCTGACGACTGCCTGTGGGCAAAGTCGCCGCCTCTGCCCCAGCTGATGTGAGCCAAATTGTGGCTCTTTGGGGTAACGAGGTCATGTTATGAGTTGGGGCTGGTTCTACTCCAGCCAAGGCGTACATCACTCGATTGCGCTCTCGCAGCAGGTTGTCTTGCTCGGCTGAACTGGGTAACCAAAGCACGGCAGTGAACCCCTGCTGAAGGGCGTAGGTGTAGAGCGAAGCGGCGGCGACTACCGCTTGCTCAAAACTAGTCTCATCCCAGCGGGCTGCTGTGTCGAGGGCGATCACGACTTCGCGGCTGGCGGTCATGGTCTCGAGTTCGCGCACCCGCAGTTCCCCATAGCGGGCGCTAGTCCGCCAGTGAATAAGTCGAGTCGGGTCACCCCAGCGGTAGGGACGCAGCGATCGCGTCACGCCCTGAGTATCGGCCTGGGCTAGCGGGTTGTAGCGCCAGTGCTGCCCATTTCGGAGTCCAACGGTATCGAGCAGAGGGCAGCGCCTGAGGGGCAACACTTGGGGATAGATCACCGCCGTTGCGGGCGCTGCCGTCGAGCGGCGGCACCAGAACAGTCCCAGGGGTGCCGCCGTCCGCAGATCGGTCCTGGGCCACTGATAAATGCCCCGCCGCTGGGTGGGGATCTGATAGCGCCAGGTGTAGGTCTGGCCGGGAAGGAGATTGCTGATCGCCTTCACCTGAACAGCCCCCAGCCTTTTGGGTAGGGGATCGATCACTTGAAAAAGCCCCTTCGCCTGCCGCTGCGGATTGCGAATTTGCAGCTCGACCGCCAGGGGAACGTTGGCGGTGACGGGCTGAATGGGCGATCGCGTCACGACTAGCCCATTCAAATTGCGGGGTGGTAGCAGCGCCGCCACCATGAGCAGCGCCAGCATTACCCCGCTAATCACGTAGAGCCAGCCCGCTAGGGTATTCGTTGCCGCCGCAAAAAAGAACAACGCCAGCCCCAGCAGCACCCAGCCCACGTAGGCAGGGTTAACCCAGCGATGTTCTAACCAGTTGGTGAAGCGTGCCGCAAATTTCATCCAGTTGCCTTACCCTAACTAGCAGAGCATACCCAAACAACGCCGTATCAGGAATCAGTTCACAGAGGTTAAGCGTGAGCGCATGGAAACGCTGAATCCACTACTGCCGCTAATTGGCTCCTTAGCCGGGGTGCTGCTGACCGGTGCAATTGGGGTGGCAACCTATTCATGGCAGGAGAGGGCCAAACGGCAAACGGAACTCACTGAGCGCAGACAGAGGCTCTACGAAGACCTCAACGGAGCCTTATTTGGGTTGATTTTGGCTAAAACCAGTCAAGATCGGCGCAGAATTCTGGCTGATATCGAAAAAGGTTGGCTGTTTGCCTCAGATGATGTTTTAGCAGCTCTTTTTAGCTACATGGATACCTACGATCGCCACTGGGTCAATGCCCAGGGTGATATTCAAAGCCTCATTCAATCCGACGAAGCAGCCCGCCGCGAGATTGAAATGGCCATGGCCGATATTTTCTTAGCCATGCGCCGCGACCTGCGGGCCACCCAAATTTCAGAAAGCTTAGCCAAAGACTACATGCACTTTTACCAGTGTGGCATGCTGGCTGGTGACCCCGTCGAGACTGCCCCAAATGGATCCTCATAAAAATAGGGCGGCTGAAGGCCAGCCACCCTATAGTCTTAGCACTCTGCTAGTTAGCGCTTGACCAGCTTCTTAGAGAGCTTGCGCAGACGAATCGACTCGGGAGTAATTTCCACCAGTTCGTCGGGGCCGATGTACTCTAGAGCCCGCTCCAGGCTCATATCGACAGGGCTTTGGAGCTGCACCAGTTCGTCGCCGCTGGCGGCCCGGTGGTTGGTCAGCTGCTTAGTCTTGCAGATATTGAGTTCGAGATCCTGGTTGCGGTTGTGCTCACCCACAATCATGCCCTTGTACACCTTCGTACCGGGGGTAATGAAGAACACGCCGCGATCCTCAGCATTTTTGAGGGCGTAGAAGGTAGCTACCCCTTCCTCAAAGGCAATCAGCACCCCGTTGCGACGAGCCTCAATGTCACCGCCGAGGGGGCGATAGTCTAAGAAGCTGTGGTTCATAATGCCTTCGCCTCGGGTCAGGCGCATGAACTCGCCGCGAAAGCCGACCAGGCCTCGCGCCGGAATCACAAACTCCAGAGTGGCGCGACCATCGCCCATGATTCGCATGTCCTGCAGCTCGCCCCGGCGCTGACCGATGCGCTCCATAGAGCCGCCCACGCCGTCTTCGGGTACATCGAGCACCAGCAGCTCGTAGGGCTCACAGGGCTGGCCGTTGACCTCGCGGTAAATTACCTGGGGTTGGGAGACCTGGAATTCGTAGCCTTCCCGGCGCATGGTTTCGATCAAGATGCCCAGGTGCAGTTCGCCCCGGCCCGATACAGAGAAGCGATCGGGGGAGTCGGTGGGTTCAACCCGCAGCGCCACGTTGGTTTCAAGCTCGCGCATGAGGCGATCGCGCAGCTGCCGCGAGGTGACAAAGCTGCCCTCCTGACCCGCAAAAGGCGAGTCGTTGACCACAAAGGTCATCTGCAGGGTGGGCTCATCCACCTTAATCAGCGGCAGCGCTTGAGGGTTAGTGGGGCAGGTGATGGTTTCACCAATGTTGGCATCGGCAAAGCCCGCCACCGCCACAATGTTGCCCGCCGAAGCCGATTCAATCTCGATGCGGCGCAGGCCCTCAAAGCCCAGCAGCTTAGAAATCTTTGACTTCACCATGCTGCCGTCTTCTTTCACCAGGGCGGCCTGCTGCCCCGCGTTGATGGTGCCGTTGTGGATTTTGCCGATCACAATGCGGCCCAGGTACTCGGAGTAGTCGAGGGTGGTCACCTGAATCTGCAGCGGCTTTTCAGGATCACCGACCGGGGGTGGCACGTGGTCCAGAATTGACTCAAACATCGGCTTCATGTCGACGCCTTCGTCGTCAAGCTTGTTTTTGGCGTAGCCCGCCAGGCCCGAGGCAAACAGGTAGGGGAAGTCGCACTGATCGTCATCGGCCCCAAGCTCAATGAAGAGATCGAGCACCTTGTCCACGGCTCCGTGGGGTTCGGCCTGGGGACGGTCGATCTTGTTGACCACCACAATCGGACGCAGGCCCTTCTCTAGCGCCTTTTTCAGCACAAATCGGGTCTGGGGCATCGGGCCTTCGTTGGCGTCCACGATCAAGATGCAGCCGTCAACCATACCCAGCACCCGCTCAACCTCGCCGCCAAAGTCGGCGTGGCCAGGGGTGTCAATAATGTTGATCAAAGTCTCGCCGTAGCGAACGGCGGTATTTTTCGACAGAATGGTGATGCCACGCTCGCGCTCCAGGTCGTTAGAGTCCATGACGCAGTCGGGTACATCTTCCCCTTCGCGAAAAATGCCTGACTGCTTTAGCAGGGCGTCTACCAGAGTGGTTTTGCCGTGGTCAACGTGAGCAATAATTGCAACGTTGCGAATGGGAAGCGTCATAACTGTGTAAACCTAGGCGACAGTAAGCGGGCGACGAAACTACCCCCGAGCGCCAAACGTTAGGAAGCTCAAGACAAGTTCCGAATATGCAAAAAGACTTAACAATTGTAGCTCACCAAACAGACCGCTGACGAAAGTGGCGCTGCCAATTTGGTGCATAAAAGACGGCGTAAAAAAAGGACGCCCTCTAACAACGGACGTCCTTTCTTAAACAGGTGTTTCAATCGCAGGCTTACCACGCGCCACGCAGGATCGCGATCAGGGGCTGACTTCCTACATGGTCATGCCAGCGGCCTGCACTCGCTCCACCTGCTTCTTCTTCAGCACCAGCATAATTTGGGTCAGCATGACGGCGGCCAGGAAGGCAACTAGACCCTTGATGCGGTTGGGGCTTTGCAGCACGATTTCAGTATCCATTTGACCAAATCCGCCCACGTTAGGGTTGCTGGTCAGAGGCTTACCGGCTTCTACCACATCCCCTGCGGCAACCAGCAATTCTGGGCCAGCCGGAATGGTTTCGGTGACGGCATCGCCAGCTTCAGACTGAATGGTGACCAGGTAGCCGCCCGCGGCCTGAGGCTCGACATCGGTGACGGTGCCGCTCGCGGTGGCATTGTAGACGGTGTTGTTGCTGGCCTGACCGGTGGGGTATACCTGGCCGCGACCCCGGTTGCCGCCAACGTGGATCTGATACTTACCAAAGGAAACCGACTTGTCCTGGTTGGGGTCAGGAGACAGCACGGGGAAGATGATTTCCTGGTACTGCTCGCCTGGTAGGGGGCCAACCAGCACGATGTTTTCCTGGGTATCGCTGTAGGGCATGAAGTAGGTGCTGCCAACTTCTTCCTGGAGCTCTTCAGAAATGCGATCGGGGGGCGCAATCTTGAAACCCTCGGGCAGCACGACTACGGCGCCTACGTTCAAGCCACCACGGCTACCGTCGCCCAGTACCTGCTGAGTGTCGAGGTCGTAGGGAATTTCGACCTTGAGCTTAAAGACGGAGTCAGGCAGCACTGCCTGGGGCACTTCTACCTTGGTGGGCTTGGCCGCCAGGTGGCAGTTGGCACACACAATACGCCCGGTTGCTTCGCGGGGAGCAGCGTAGTTTTCTTGGGCCCAGAAGGGGTAAGCCTCGGCCGTTTGAGGAACCGCTAGCCAGCTTGCCAGCACGGTTAGCAGGGCAACGCAGGTGATGGCAAAGGGGCGCAAGCCGTTGATAAATGACGTCAATCTATTCATGCGTTCAGAACTTGTGTCAACTGGAGTATGTCGTCGCAGGTTGCCAAAATTTAGGCTAAGCCTGGGGATAACCCTAGGCCCACCAGGGAGATTCACCGGTGCGGAAGTCGGTTTCAGTCCAATCGGTCAAAGATACTTTGTCGTCTTCGGTGACATTGGCGTGGGCCAGGGCCAGAGAGAGAGGAGCCGGGCCGCGCACCACTTTGCCGGTGGCGTCGTACTGGGAGCCATGGCAGGGGCACTTAAACTTGTTTTCGCTGGCATTCCAGGGCACTACGCAGCCTAGGTGAGTGCAGATGGAGCTGATGCCGTAGTTCTCTAGGGAGCCACTTTCTTGAATCACTAGGTAGGTGGGGTCGCCCTTGAGCCCCTGCACCAGAACGCGATCGCCGGGGTTGTGAGCGGCCACAAACTCGCTGGCGATGACATCGTTGCCCAGTTCGTTTTTGGCGGTTACCCCGCCCCCGCCTGTACCGCTAGAGGGGGGGATGAAGTACTTGATAACGGGATAGAGCATGCCCCCCACGGCCCCGGTTGCGGCCCCTAGGGTAAGCAAATTCATAAATTGACGTCGCCCCAAATCAGGGACATCGGAGGTTCCAGAAACTTGAGTCATAATCCAGACTGGTATACCTGTTTCAAATGAATAACAGCTATCAACGGCGGTAGCTGAGCCTAGATTAACAGCAGGCCTGCAGCCTTTGTCGCAACCAGGCAAACCCGTAACGGGGCACCAATTTGGAGCAGTCCCGATGTCGCTGACCACGCCTTTAGCTTTACCAATCGTATTATTGCACCTTGCTGTTCTCAGAAAATCCTTGCTACTGATAAATGAACTGAGGCGATCGCAGGTTTTTTTGCGTTGGCCACTAGAAAAATCAGGCAACTAGGGCTAAAAAAGGACTAAGCTCACGGAAAATCCAGTTCAAACGCAAGGCTGTCCTTTATTCGCTTGATTGTCGAAAAATTTGGCGAATTTTGGCGTGTGTGGCAGCGGTTCGACCGGGGCCGACCACCAGGGCTTATCGTAAAGAAATGTATCGAGCGTGGCGATGGTAGGGCTAAGGCAATGACAGGGGCAGATTTGCAGACCCTTCTAATCGAAAAGTGGGGCTATTCCTTTGATATTCAGTTTCGGCGCACCCAGGGCAAGATTTTTTTGCAGGTGATGTGGCGTTACCTGGAGCAGGCGTCATTCCCGCTCAGCGAGGAGGAGTATTTGGCTCACCTGAGTCAGGTGATGCTGTACCTACACGAGTGGGGACAGGTGGACTACGTGCAGCAGTGGATTGCCCAAACCCGCGATCGCCCCCGTCTGGGCAAGGCGGTCAGCATTCCGCTGCCTCTCGGTGCCCGCGCGCTGGAGTGGCTAACCGACGAGTTTTAGGGCTTGTCATTAAGTCTGGCCAAAACTCTTATTCCATCAGCATAGCCATGCCTGACCTTACAATACAGACCCTAGCCTTAGCGCTCGTACAGCTCGATGGGCAGGTGGTCGGGGTCTTGAAAGAAAACAAAGCGCTTGCCGGTCAGCTCATCCAGGCGAATATCTTCGGTAGCTACCTGATGGTCGTGGAGATGCTGAATAGCCCCTTCCAAATCGTCTACCACCAGGGCCAGGTGCCTGAGCCCCCGAGCTTCTGGGCGGGAAGGCCGTGGCGGTGGGTCAGGAAAAGAAAATAGCTCAAGCTGGGTGCTATCCCCCAGGCGCAGATCGAGCTTATAGGACTGCCGCTCGGCTCGATAGGTTTCTCGGATTACCTCAAACCCCAGCACCTGGGTGTAAAACTGTTTCGAGCGAGGATAGTCGCCGCAGATGATCGCAATGTGGTGAATGCCTAGAAAAAATGACACAGACCGATTACATGGATAAAAGATCAATAAAATCTAGGCGATCCATTCTTTGGTCAGGGCAACTGTCCACTAGATTGAGGGTGCTAGGGTTAGGCGAAGCTAATTTGCCCAAGCGATCGCAGCATTTTAAGGATAATTGCTCAAAAGCTTTTTAGGTTGGAATGCTAGGATTTCCTAGGTGAACATGCTCAGAGGGCCTGATGTGATTCGTTCTGCCACTTTGCCGATGCAAACTCCGTCGCTACCGCACTTCGGAGAGAACAACCGCCTCAAACTATTTTCGGGCTCAGCCAATGTTGATTTGGCTCGCGAAGTGGCTCGTTATCTAGGGTTAGACCTTGGCCCTATGGTGCGCAAGCGCTTTGCCGATGGCGAACTCTACATTCAAATTCAAGAATCGATTCGGGGCTGCGATGTCTATCTCATTCAGCCAACCTGCCAGCCGGTGAACGATCACCTGATGGAGCTGCTGATCATGATCGACGCCTGCAGGCGCGCCTCGGCTCGGCAGATAACCGCCGTAATTCCTTACTATGGCTACGCTAGGGCCGACCGCAAGACCGCCGGGCGCGAGTCAATTACCGCCAAGCTGGTGGCCAACTTGATGACGAAGGCGGGGGCCAGTCGGGTCCTGGCCATCGACCTGCACTCGGCGCAGATCCAGGGCTACTTCGACATTCCCTGCGATCATGTCTATGGCACCCCGGTGTTAATCGACTACATTGCCAGCAAAAATCTAGAAGACCTGGTCGTAGTCTCTCCCGATGTGGGCGGTGTGGCCCGCGCTCGCGCCTTTGCCAAAAAGCTCAACGACGCGCCTCTGGCAATTATCGACAAGCGTCGGCAGGCCCACAACGTCGCTGAGGTGATGAATGTGGTGGGCGATGTGCACGGCAAGACCGCCGTCCTCGTTGACGACATGATCGACACTGCTGGCACTATCTGCGAAGGGGCGCGGCTGCTCAAGCAGGAGGGCGCTCGCCAGGTCTACGCCTGCGCTACTCACCCAGTCTTCTCACCTCCGGCAGTAGAGCGCCTGTCGGCGGGACTGTTTGAGGAAGTGATTGTGACCAACACCATTCCAATGACGGCAGCGCGTCAGTTCAACCAGCTTACGGTGCTATCGATGGCCAACCTGCTGGGTGAAGCCATTTGGCGCATCCACGAAGAAAGCTCGGTCAGCAGCATGTTTCGCTAACAGGTTTAGTGCAGAACACTTTGTTCTGCACTAAACCTGTCCTGACTAGAGTCATCAGGCGTCTTCGTCTACGAACTCAGGCCGACCGCTGCCTGGAATCGGCCAATCGGGGTTTTCGCCGCCGATGTAGCAGGTCTCAACCACGACGTATTCGCGACTGAACTGCTCTAGGGTGTTGATCAACACGTCGAGGGCCAGGGCGTCGCTGGTGCCCAGATCGAACCAGCAGCGTGCCCAGAGCCCTTGATACTCGACCTCGCCCATGTTGTGCATAACCGAGAGCATGCTGTTACCCAGCTGATTCTCGTCGTAGGGCAGATAGCTAATATCCAGCCCGGTGTCCTGCACCTGGAGGTTTTCGGCGTTAAACCCGCCCAGCTTGCCTAAGAAAAACCATGACGAAAAGACTTCGTCGATGTACTGCTGCTCCATGTTTGAGGGCACGGTCTCAAACTTTAGCCAAATCCAAAGGTTAAAGAAGTCGCACTCGCGAAATTCAACCTGCATAACAAAGCCCTACGCTGCACTACTCAGCATAGGGCCTATCTCGCGCGAACTCGCGATCGCTAGCCTTCGTTACTGCGCAGTCGCTCGGCACACACTTCGCTGTCTCCGCCCTCGGCTTGACAAGCCTCAAAGGCAATTTGCCGCGCCGTAGACGCCGGCAGCTGGTCGGCGTAGGCCAAGGCTGAGCGATAGAACGGCAGACTGGCCGCATACTGCTGTTGCAGAAAGAGAATCTGAGCTTTCAGGTAGAGCAAGTCGGGGTTTTCGGGAGCGGCGGCCAGGGCTTTGTCGGCTTCGGCTAGGGCTTCGCTGTAGCGGCCCAGGTCGCGCATGCCAATGGCGACCCCTCGGTGGGTGAGGTAGTCGGGGCTACCGTTTTGCAGTCGGGCGATCGCCTGGTCGGGGTTAGCAAAGGGCAGGTTAACCGCCAGCAGCAAGTCCATAAAACCCTTCAGCAGGCTGAGCTCTGGGTCGTTGGGGTCGATATCTTCAGCGGCCTCAAGTTCGCTGAAAACCCGCTGCAGCAGACGCAGGGCGGTGGGGGTACCGCGCGCAATACCCTGGGTTTGTAGGGCGTGGGCTCCTTCCATAAAAATGCCGACGGCGGTGTAAAGGTGACCACGGAGGGGATCGGTGGCCTTCAGAGCCGTAGCGGTTTGCTGGGTGAGACGAGCCTGGTCGGCCAGCTCATTGAGATCTTTGTTGAGGTAGCCCAGAGCCGCCGCAATGGCGTAGTTCATGGGTTCATCAGGTTCTGCGGCGATCGCCTGCCCTACTAAAGACTCAGCGGCTGTATAGTTGCCTTCATAAAAGAGCGCATTAAAGACAGCTTCGGTCTGATCGCCAATATCGTGGGGATTAGTGGTGCGAAATGGATCGCCAGCTTGTGCCGCTGTGGGCGCTAGAGCCAAAAAAGCGACGGTAAGCGTTCCAGCTGACAATGCTTTGAAGCGTGACCCCAGGCGAAGTGAGGTAAGGCGAGCGTGAAGAGCCATAGTGAAGTTTATCCGTTACGACCTAAACATGGGGAAGGGAACAGTATGCCCTGCAGAGAGGGATATGTTGAATAGGTGATGGCGAAACCTGATGCCTAATTGTGGCCAATCCTAAGGGCGTTTGCGGTAGTAATGTTACAGAAGCTACACTGGCCTAGCTTCAGTGAACCGGCCTCAGCCTCTACCAACGGCAACTCCGTAGGGCACACTGAAAAGGAGGACGCGCTGGGAAGTAGATCCCACAGTCCGTGACGCCTGTTTAGCTTAGCTGTATCGTCTGCTGTTTTACTGTCGGGTAGAATGCTCTATCTTCGCCAGCTTACCTATCATCCGCCAGCTAGCCCGAGGGCTATTCTGAGAGATATTTCTCTAGAGCTGGCCCCCCAGCAGCTGGGGCTAATCTATGGCCCCAGCGGGTCGGGCAAGAGCACTCTGCTAGAAATCATGGCGGGCTTTGCGCAGCCCACGGTAGGGGCAATTCAGTGGCGGCAGCAAGATTTAGACCCCGAAGCCCTGCGGCAGCTGGCGGGGCTGGTGTTTCAGTTTCCGGAGCGCCACTTTTGCGGGCACACGCTGCTCGAAGAACTGCGCCTGGGACACCCAGAAATGGCCCGTGACCAGATCGAGCAGGCGCTGCAGGCCGTAGGGCTAGAGCAGCTTTCGCTAAAAACCTCGCCTCAAGATTTGAGTGGTGGACAGCAGCGGCGACTGGCCCTGGCGGTACAGCTGATTCGCAAGCCCTACCTGCTGCTGCTCGATGAACCTACGGCGGGTCTCGACTGGTCAATGCGGCGGCAGATTCTGGGGTTGCTCAAGCAGCTCAAGCAGCACTGGACGCTGCTGGTGGTCTCCCACGATGCCGATGAACTGGCTGAGCTTGCCGATCGCTGCTGGCAGCTTGACCACGGCAATCTTACCCCGGTGCCCCAGACCTCGCTCTCGTCGGCTGCGGGTTAGGGTAGCGCTATGGATCGATTACCCTTCAACGGCGATCGCTGGCAGAGCAGCCTGCAATGGCAGCCGACAGATGCTCAGCAGCAGCGTTTTCAGCAGCTCTACGAGGCGATCTTGGCCGCCAATCGGCAAATCAACCTAACCCGCATCACCACATCTGAAGATTTTTGGGAAAAACACCTGTGGGACTCGCTCCAGGGTGTGGCTCCCTGGCTGAGCGATCCCCAGGCCGCCGAGCTAAAGGTGGTTGACATTGGCACGGGTGGCGGGTTTCCGGGGCTGCCGGTGGCGCTGGTGTTTCCCCACTGGGCGATCGCCCTGATGGATGCCACCCGCAAAAAAATTGCGGCTCTGGAGTTTGTCTGCGAGAGCCTGGGGATCGCCAACGTCAGCTTTTTGCCCCAGCGGGCTGAGCAGGTTGCCCATCAGCCCACCCACCGAGAAGCCTACGATCTGGCCCTGCTGCGTGCCGTGGGTCCGGTCAACACCTGTGCCGAGTACGCCCTGCCGCTGCTCAAGATGGAGGGCCAGGCTATCCTCTATCGGGGACAGTGGACGGCAGAAGAAGAGGATGGCTTGACGGCTATCCTTCCTCGTTTAGGTGGGAAGCTATTGGAGGTGCGATCGCAGACCACGCCCCTGACCCAGGGCGTGCGTCACAACGTCATGCTTACCAAAGTTGAGCGCACCCCCGACAAGTTTCCGCGCCTGCCGGGGATTCCGGCGAAGACACCGCTGGTGTAGGGGTGGATGGGTGGATG
>PYER01000185.1 GCA_003017855.1 filamentous cyanobacterium CCT1 | reverse complement strand
TCCCAGGAGGGGAACACCCCTAACCCCTCCCAGGAGGGGATTTGCAGGCAGGGCTTGCTCACTGCAAACGCAAAAAAGGAAGCAGAACCGATGTTTGAACCTAACGACAACCCAGAGACCAGTTCCCTACCGCTACCGCCCAACTCTGGTAGCAGCAAAGGCACCCGGCCCCTAACCCCCGAGAAAGTGCGCCACATGCTCTACGGCAGCCTCGCCGGGATCGACCGCACCATCAAAATCCTCCACGCCCTCGGCTACGCCGACCCCAACGACTGGAGCGAGCCCATCCCCGCACCGCCCAGTGCTGAGACCCGGTCGTCGAGCGGAGTCGAACTGCCAGCAGTGAGCGGAGTCGTTGGCGCAGCCTCCCCGGAGGGGACACTGTGGATGGCCATTCTCACCAAGACCGTTCTGATTGAGTAAGTTTTATCCTTTAAAGAGACAGGTGCCTGCTGTGGGGGCTATAGCTTGGCTACAAGTACAGGCACCCGGTCCCTAATGCCCAACATAAGCATTCTCGCAGCGCTGCAGAGCGTTTTCGCAGCGCTGCGAAGCGATCTGCGCCTTTAGATCGCTAATGTGGCACAGCAGTTTAGTGATCTGGCACAGCAGTTTAGTGATCTGCGGGCTCAGCTCATTGATCTGGCACATCAGATCGTTAAACTGGCACATCAGATCGTCGATCTGGCACAGCAGTTTAGTGATCTGGCACAGCAGTTTAACGATCTACAGCTTCAGATCGTCGATCTGGCACATCAGATCGTTAAACTGGCACACCAGTTCAATGTTCGCGCAGCAGACATCAATTGTTTCCTCGGCCATTTGACCGATGTTTGCCCATAGCCAGGGCTGAGCTGGTGTGCGGCTTACTTGCAGGGGCAGCATTAATCTACGCAAAACACCGCCTCGCCCGGTACAGCGGCGATTACCTCAACGCTGCACCAGCCATCTCCTGAAAATCCTGCCCTGTCATGGTTACGTTTGACCGACGCCTATTTCTTCATCTTATAAAGGAAACACCCTATGGCTATCGTTGATACCAGCCGCCGTCTCCAGACCCGTACCATTCTGCAAGATATTGAATCTTACGAAGGCTATGGCACCGTAAAGGACTATACTCCTCGCCGTCCAGAAGCCGCCCCTGAAGTGCTGCAAGCTCATCTAGCCGCTATGCAGGCCAAACAGCAAAAAGAGACCGAAATGCTGGCTATGGCCAAAGCCGCTGCCGACGAAGCCCGCCAGGCCGAGTGGGACTTTCACAACAGTGTCATGGCGATGAAAGAGTCGGTGCGGGGTCTCTACGGCCCCGACAGCCACGAAGCCCAGGCCGTCGGCTACAAGAAAAAGTCTGAGCGCAAGCGCCCCCGCCGCCGCGCCGCCTAGTTCAAGCGAGACCTCCGAGGTTTTAAAAACCTCGGAGGTCTCGCTTGAACCTTAAACCTTTGTTGACCTAAACCCTTTCATAACCTGGCTCCTTTACAGTGGCGAACATAGGCTCCGCAGATCAAGACACCTGCATGCTCTGCCCCTATCCAGGAGACCCCATGACCACAATTCCCATCGGTTGCCCCACGGTCGATATTGAGGACGATCGCACTGGCCTAAGTGTAGACACCCTGCGCCGGGCGCTGGCCGACAACCTGTTCTACATTCAGGGCAAGTGGCCCCAGGTAGCCAGCACCAACGACTTTTACCTGGCCCTGGCCTATACGGTGCGCGATCGCATGATGCAGCGCTGGCTCAGCTCCATTCGCACCTACCTCAAGCCGGAGGTGCGGGTGGTGTGCTACCTGTCGGCGGAGTTTTTGCTGGGGCCGCACCTGGGCCGCAACCTGCTCAACCTAGGCATTACCGAGCCGGTCAGGCAGGCAATTACAGAGTCAGGCCTCAACTTTGACGAGCTGATCGCCCAGGAAGAAGAACCCGGCCTGGGCAACGGTGGTCTGGGCCGCCTCGCCGCCTGCTATATGGAGTCAATGGCCAGTCTGCAAGTTCCCGCCATTGGCTACGGCATTCGCTACGAGTTCGGCATTTTTGATCAGGATATTCGCGACGGCTGGCAGGTCGAAATCACCGACAAGTGGCTCCAGTACGGCAACCCCTGGGAAATTCCTCACCCCGAGTCGGCGGTGACAGTGGGCTATGGCGGCCACACCGAGGGCTACACCGACTCCGATGGTCGCTACCGCAAGCGCTGGATTCCCGGCAAGCAGGTGAAGGGCATCCCCTACGATACGCCGATTCCGGGCTATAAGGTCAACACCGTCAACACCCTGCGCCTGTGGAAAGCTGAGGCGATCGAATCGTTCAACTTTCAGTCGTTCAACGTGGGCGACTACTACGGCGCGGTCGACAGCAAAGTCACCTCTGAGAATATCTCTAAGGTGCTCTACCCCAACGACGAGCAGATCGCGGGCAAGCAGCTGCGGCTAGAGCAGCAGTTCTTCTTTGTCTCCTGCGCCCTGCAGGACATGATTCGCATTCACCTGGCCTCGGGTCGCCAGCTCGACAGCTTTCACGAAAAGTTTGCCGCCCAGCTCAACGATACCCACCCCGCCGTCGGCGTTGCCGAGCTGATGCGCCTGCTGGTCGACGAGCACGGCATCGAGTGGGATAAGGCCTGGCACATTACCCAGCACACCTTTGCCTTTACCAACCACACCCTGCTGCCCGAAGCGCTGGAGAAGTGGCCGATTTCGCTGTTTGGCGGCCTGCTGCCCCGCCATTTAGAAATCATCTTTGAAATCAATCAGCGGTTTATGGATCAGGTGCGGGTGCAGTACCTGAACGACCCCGCCAAGCTGGCCAGCCTGTCGCTGATTGATGAATTTGGGGAGCGCTATGTGCGCATGGCCAACCTGGCCAGCCTAGGCAGCTACGCCATCAACGGGGTCGCCGCCCTGCACAGCGAGCTGGTCAAGCAGACCATCTTGAAAGATTTCCACGAGCTGTTCCCCAGCAAAATTCGCAACGTTACCAACGGCGTTACCCCCCGCCGCTGGCTGGCCCTCAGCAACCCTCGCCTGGCCGCCCTCTACACCGAAAAGCTGGGCGACGGCTGGCTACAGGATATGGAGCAGCTGCGATCGCTCGAAGGCTACGCCGACGACCCCGGCTTTCGGCAGTACTGGCGGCAGATCAAGCGCGACATCAAGCAGGCCCTGGCCAGCTACATTCACAGCCGCACCGGCATCGCCGTCAGCCCCGACTCGCTGTTTGACATTCAGGTCAAGCGCATTCACGAGTACAAGCGCCAGCACCTCAACGTGCTGCACATCATCACCCTCTACGAGCGGCTAAAGCAAAACCCCGGCCTCGATATCACCCCCCGCACCTTTATCTTTGGCGGCAAGGCGGCCCCCGGCTACCACATGGCCAAGCTGATGATTAAGTTCATCACCGCCGTCGGCGATGTGGTGAACAATGACAGCGCGATTGGCGATCGCCTCAAGGTCGTCTTTTTGCCCGACTACAACGTCTCCTTTGGCCAGCGCGTCTACCCCGCCGCCGACCTGTCAGAGCAAATTTCCACCGCCGGCAAAGAAGCCTCCGGCACCGGCAACATGAAATTTTCCATGAACGGTGCCCTCACCATCGGCACCCTCGACGGCGCTAACGTCGAAATTCGCCAGCAGGTGGGCGACGAAAACTTCTTTCTCTTCGGCCTCACTACCGACGAGGTGATGGCGCTCAAAGCCAGTGGCTACAACCCCTGGGACTACTACAGCAGCAACCCCCAGCTCAAAGAGGTGATCGACCTGGTCAACTGCGGCTTTTTTGCCAAAGGCGACGCCGACCTGTTCAAGCCCCTTACCGACAACCTGCTCTACAGCGACCCCTACCTGCTGCTGGCCGACTACCAGGCCTACATCGACGCCCAAGACCAGGTCGGCACCGCCTACCAGGACCAGGAAAACTGGTCGCGCATGTCGATTCTCAACGCCCTGCGCATGGGCAAGTTTTCGAGCGATCGCTCCATCCGCGACTACTGCAACGACATCTGGAAAGTGTCACCCGTGCCCGTGGAGATGCTGGCGTATGACCAGACTCAGGCAGGGTTGACGTTATAACCTATCAGGAGAGGTGATGAGGGTAAAAAATTCAAAGTGCAAAATTCAAAGTGCAAAATTTTGAATTCTCAATTTTGAATTTTGCACCTCCCCATCTACACCACTCGCCTACCCTCCTACCCATCCACCCTTATGCCCCTAAACCTCTACCTCCTGCGCCACGGCGAAACTGAGTTCAGCCAAACCGGCGGCTTCTGCGGCGAACTTGACCCCGAGCTGACCCCTGAAGGCGTGGCGATGGCCGATGCCTTTGCGGCCAAGTATCAGGCCATGCCCTGGCAGGCTATTTTTGCCAGCCCCATGAAGCGCACGATCGCGACGGCTATGCCCCTGAGCAAAGCCGTGGGTATGAATGTGCAAATTCGCAACGGGCTAAAGGAGATCAACTACGGCCAGTGGGAAGGGCTGACCGCCGAGTACGTGCGCGAGCACTTTAGCGACGACTACCTGCACTGGCTCACCGAACCGGCCTGGAACCCGCCCACCGGAGGCGAAAGCTCGGTGCAAATTGCCAGTCGGGCCTCGCTGGTGATGGCTGAAATTGAAGAAAACTTTACTGAGGGCAATGTACTGGTGGTGTCTCACAAGGCCACCATTCGCATTATTTTGTGCAACCTAATGGGGATGGATGTGGGGCGGTACCGCAATCGTATCAATCTCCCGGTGGCCTCCGTGACCCACGTGCAGTTCAACAACAACGGCCCCATGCTGATGAAGCACGGCGATCGCACCCATCTGCCCGCAGAACTGGAGACCAGACCAGGTACCTAGGGGGGATGCCAGCGATCGAGTCGGCAAGGACGATAGGAAGGCAGCGATCGCCCGTTTCTCTTAACGTTTCTCTTCCCCATGTCTCTTAACCTCTACTTTCTGCGCCACGGCGAAACCGAATCGAGCCAGACCGGCACCTACTGCGGTCTATCTGACCCTGAGCTGACGGCCGAGGGGATGGCCATGGCCCAGGCTTTTGCGGACAAGTACCAGCATCTACCCTGGCAGGCCATCTACGCCAGCCCGCTGCGGCGCACCGTGGCCACCGCTACCCCCATTTGCAAAGCGACGGGCCTAACGATGGAGCAGCGCGACGGGCTGAAGGAAATGTACTTTGGCGAATGGGAAGGCCAAACCCACGAGGAGGTGGAGCGCCGCTACAGCAAAGACTACGTTCGCTGGCTGGCTGAACCTGCCTGGAACCCGCCCACCGGAGGCGAAACGGGGGTGCAAGTGGCCAGCCGCGCCGCCCTGGTGATTGCCGAAATCGAGGCCAACCACAGCTCCGGCAACGTGCTGATTGTGTCGCACAAGACCACGATTCGACTGATTCTCTGCAATCTTTTGGGTATCGATAGCGGTCGGTACCGCGATCGCATTGAGCTACCCGTCGCCTCGCTCAGCCTGGTGCGGTTCGACCAGCACGGGCCGATGCTGGCGAAACACGGCGATCGCTCCCATTTGCCCGAGGAGCTGGATTCAAGGCCGGGAACCTAGTGCCGCTGCGCGGAGTGCAAAATGCAAAATTAAAAATGAAAAATTCTCGGGTGTCAGCTCAAGCTTTCTGAATAGCCAGTTTACTTCTGCCTTGCTGCCCCAGGAAGTAGGGAAAAATTTTGAACTTTGAACTTTGAACTTTGAATTTTGAACTCTGAGTTGCAGACAGGGAAGAGGGCATGAAGATCTTCGTACTCAATGCCGGGTCGAGCAGCCACAAAAGCTGCCTTTTTGATCTCAGCCAGGGAATCGAGGACGCAATGCCCGAACCCCTCTGGCGCGCCGCCCTTGACTGGACCCATCAGCAGGGCCAGGTCGAACTCTCCGCCAGCGGGGCAGGAGAATCGGTGCAGCAGGTGCTGCCCATTGCCGACAAAGCCGAGGGCCTGGAGGCGATGGTGAAAACGTTGGTAGACGGGCCTACTCAGGTGTTGGACAGCCTCTCAGATATCGACGCCGTAGGCCATCGCGTGGTGCACGGCGGGCGCGAGTACATCGACAGCGTGCGCATTGACGATCAGGTTAAAGCCGCGATTCAGCGGCTGATTCCGCTGGCCCCAGCCCACAACCCGGCGAATTTGCAGGGCATCGAGGCGATGGAGGGCATTTTGGGGGATATTCCCCAGGTGGCGGTGTTTGATACCGCCTTTCACGCCCGTATGCCCGAGGCCGCTGCTACCTACCCCGGTCCCTACGCCTGGGTCGAGCAGGGCATTCGCCGCTACGGGTTCCACGGCATTAGCCATCAGTACGTCGCCCAGCGAGCCGCCGATATGGTGGGGCGCGACCTGGCCGATCTCAAGCTGCTCACCTGCCACCTGGGCAACGGCTGCTCGCTAGCGGCGGTCAAAGGTGGCCTCAGCGTGGATACTACGATGGGCTTTACGCCGCTGGAGGGGCTGATGATGGGCAGTCGTTCGGGCAGTGTTGACCCCGGCATTCTGATTTACCTGATCCGCCAGGAGGGCTACAGCGCCGACCAGCTGGATACGCTGCTGAATAAAGAGTCCGGATTGAAGGGGCTTTCGGGGCTGTCGAACGACATGCGATCGGTGGTTGAGGCGATGGAGCAGGGCAATGAACGGGCCAGGTTAGCCGTGGATGTGTTCATACACCGCCTGCGCCGCGAAATGGGGGGCATGATCGCCAGCTTGGGCGGGCTGGAAGCGGTGGTGTTTACCGCTGGCATTGGCGAGAACAGCCCGCTGGTGTGGCAGCGAGCCTGCGAGGGCTTTGAATTTCTGGGGGTGCGGCTGAAGGATGAGTTGGGTCGCGCTAAAGAGGATCAGGATATTGCGGTGGCGGATTCAAGGGTAAGGGCGCTGGTGATTCACACTCAGGAAGAATGGGCGATCGCCCAGGCCTGTATAGGCCTTCTCTAGTTTCTCAAGCCCTTACTGATCTACCGTTTTCCCTTTATCACCTCCATCAACAGGCCAAGAATTGGTCAACGCGACGCTTTATCCGCTCGATCTCGTTTTGTGACCAGGATGAGCCGCTTTCTAAGACACGACCGTCTGTCAGGGAAATACCTAGATAGTAGGTTGGTCCACCATCGCTCCAGTCGCGCGATCGAAGCTCAATACTTTGGATGTCCGACCAGGGGTATACCCGTGTTGTACGCCGAACAAGAGGTGCCTCCTGGGTAAAGCTGACGGTAGCTGCGGGTTTATCGAAGACTATTGCCGAGCTTAAACCAGCTACCGCTGCAAAAAAGAGTACCGCGCTGAGGGCCGTGGCACCCGCCGAAATGATTGCGGCCAGGAGGAAAAAGAGATTGAAATAATGTTCCCATTCGATCTCAATTAGAAGCTCGTAGGGAGCAAGTAGCGGGAAGCAGCCGAGGACAGCGAGAAGGACACGCATGCCGACGCGCATGCGGGATTGAACGATCAGCCGGTCAGCATACTCGACTATCTCAGGGTGCGACACAGAAAGACCCTCGCCGTTCACGCCCTTATTGAACTACAGAAATAGGGGTTGCTGAACACAGGGACGAATCAAAAATTCAACGCCTCTCATACGAAATCCTGACTGGCTATACCTGGTTGGCCGAGGGCAAACCACCGTTTGCCCCTACAGGTTGGTCTGCTGGATATCAGGGGCGTGGAATTCGGATTCGGTATCACAGGGAAAAACGGCCGTTTGCCCATACCTAGATTCATGCCTTAATTCAGCAACGCCCGCTTCGTTTCACCCAATCTACCTGGCTGAGATCTGATAACGCGCTACTCCTTGTCCTGCACAAGCGTCCAAATGGTTTGCAGCAGGGTTTCTGGCTCGATCGGTTTGGTAATGTGCTGTTGAAATCCGGCGGCTAAGGCTTGCTGCTTATTCTTTTCTCCGGCGTAAGCGGTAATGGCGATCGCCAGAATGTCTCTGTTCTGCTCAGGCAATTGCTCTTTAACGTGACGCAATAGTGTGTAGCCATCCATATCGGGCATGCCGATATCGCTGATAAGCAAATCAAACTCCGCCTGCTGTAGCTGACTTAGGGCTTCACTGGCCGACCCCACCTGAGTCACATTGGCACCCTGTTGCTCTAGCAAAAAGGTACCTAGCTCCCGTGAGTCTCGTTCATCATCGACAAACAGCACTCGCAATCCATCGAAGTGCAGCTCTGAGCGATCGCATGCCGAGGGATGATCTGGGTGCGGTTTTGCGACAGTCGTAATGGGAAGTTTCACGATGAAGGTCGAGCCCTGCCCTTCCCCCAGGCTGTCAGCCTGAACAGTGCCGCCGTGCAGTGCAACTAAGTGGCTGACGATCGCAAGTCCTAACCCTAGCCCCCCAAAGCTTCGAGTCGTTGTGCTGTCGGCCTGCCGGAAGTAGTCAAAGACGTAGGGCAAAAAGCTAGCGGTAATGCCTTTGCCGGTATCACAGACCGTAATTTGGGCGTAGGTAACGGGGCGATGCGGGGATGCAGCCTGTTCTGCTTCCACGTCTTCAACTTGCTCTAGCCGCACCTGCACATGTCCGCCCTGAGGGGTAAATTTAACGGCGTTGGAGATGAGATTCCAAACGACCTGTTGTAGACGACCAGAATCGCCTAAAACTTGTCCAACGTTGTGTTCAAAGATGGTCTCAATTTGAATCGATTTTGCTTCAGCCGCGAGTTTCACGGTCTCAAGCGCAGATTTAATTGTGAATGACAGACTAACGGGAACTATGTTTAAGTTCAGCTTGCCCTGAAGGATACGAGAAACATCGAGCAAGTCTTCAATCAGCTGGGCCTGTAGTTTGGCATTTCGCTCGATTGTCTCCAGGGCGTACTGCGTTTTTGCGGCGTCCTGCTGTTTCGTTTGCAGTATTCTTGCCCAGCCCAAAATGGGGTTCAGGGGCGACCTGAGCTCATGGGATAACACCGCTAAAAACTCGTCTTTGATGCGATTTGCCTGTCGCAGCTGATCGGCTTGTTCACGGGTCGTTTCATACAGCGCATCCAGGCGTTGATTGCGCTCCTGTAGAATAACTTCTGCCTGCTTGCGTTCATCCTCGATCTGCTTGCGACTGGTGATATCGACCAGAGTCAAAACGGCCCCTGTGAAGGTGCCAAATTCGTTTAGAACCGGGTCCATAGTTTTGGCAAACCAGCGGGCCTGACTTTGTAGCTCTAGTATTTGGCGCTGGTGCGTTGCTTTGGCGCGGTGGAAGCAGGTGCCGTCGCCGACCCCCAGGGTGGCATACATTAACTCGTAGTGAACGTGTCCCAAAATAGCGTCGGCAGGCCGATCAAACAGCCGCGTTGTGGCCTGGTTACAGCGCAAAATGGCACCCTGCGGATCGAGCAGGCAAACGCTGTCGTTAATGGCGTCAAAGGTAGTTTGCCACTCCCGCGCCGAAATTAGCGCCAGCTCCTCGGCCTGCCGAATGCGAAACAGCGATCGCACCGTTGCCAGCAGCTCAATTGGTTCAACCGGCTGGGCTAAATAACCATCGGCACCGCTGTCTAAACCTTCGGCTTTATCCTGACTTTTGACAAAGCTGGCTGAGAGATGCAGTACTGGAATAAAGCGAGTTTGGGGGTTAGATTTAATTTGGCGACAGACTTCGAAACCGTTTAAATCGGGCAGTTTTACGTCTAGAATCACCAGCGCTGGCTGATGGATCGCGATCGCCTCTAAGCCTGCGAATCCAGTTTCTGCTTCTACAACAGCAAAGCCTGCATTCTGCAAAATCCGCCTGACGATGTAGCGATTGGCTTCGTTATCGTCAATATGCAGGATGGTTTCGCTGGGCTCAAACATGGTACGTCCTCAAGCATCTAGAACGAGTCCGGCTTTAGCGAGGGCTTCTCGGAGATGAGAAGCTGCTTCTGCTTGAGATGTTTTCTCCTTAGAAAGGATAGCGACACCTTGTTGAGCTAAACGGTTCTGGGCTTCTACGGTTAACTGGGTTGACGAGTGAATGACAACAGGAATGGACTGAGTAACGGGGTTATGCCGCAGCCGATCGAGCGCATCAAATCCGCTCAACTCTGGCATTTCAAGGTCAAGCAGAATTGCTGTGGGTTGTTCACTCTCAGCCACGGCCAATCCTTGCCGTCCATCTTCAGCTTCTAGAAACTGTAGCGGCATATCCGTCAACCACTGTTTAACCATGTATCGGTAAGCTGGGTCATCATCAATAAGTAAGAGTTTTTGAGCCTTGCCTTGACTGATTAGGGTGTTGAGTTTAGTCAGCAAAGGCAATTGGTCGACGGGTTTAATTAAAAAACCATCGGCCCCCAGGGCAGTAGCCTGTTTTTCGTTATCCACCACCGTAATGACGAGCACAGGAATGTTGCGAGTTGTTTCATCACTTTTAAGCTCTCGCAGAAAGGTCCAGCCGTTTTGCCCCTCTAGCAAAATATCGAGCACGATCGCCGCTGGCCGAATTTGCTGTAGGGCCTGTCTGGCCTGGGCCAGGGTGCGGGTGGCAAATAGCTGATATCTAGAGGCATGCAGATGTTTCTCGTAGATGAAGAGCGTTTCGGTGTGGTCTTCGATCGCCAAAATGGGCAGGCGGGCCGGGTTGAGGGCGGTGATCGGTTGCAGGGAGTCGGGCAGCTCTGCCGCTTTGGGGTAGACAATCGGAATGCAGACCGAAAAAGTGGACCCCTGACCCGGTTCGCTCTGCACCGAGACGCTGCCCCCCATGATCTCGGCCAGCTTGCGCGACAGCGGCAGGCCCAGCCCCGTCCCTTTCACCTGCTTTTGCAGGTCAGACTCAATTTGCACAAAATCTTCAAAGATGCGCTCCTGGTCGTCGGGTGCAATGCCAATGCCGGTGTCAGATACCGAGAGCTGAATCATGTGCCCGGCCTGCTCTGCGGTGACCCGCACCTCTCCCCGCTCGGTAAATTTGAGCGCGTTTGAGATAAAGTTTCTGAGGATTTGAGCAATTTTGCCCTCGTCGCTGTAGAGCGGGGGCAGGCCCTCGGGCTCGTCAAACAACAGCGACACCGACGACCCCTGCACCAGCAGCGGCCGCAGCATGCCCCGCAGGGTAGCGAACAGGTCGCTCACGTCGAAAGAACTGGGCCGCACCTCGGTTTTGCCCGCTTCTACCTTGGCCAAGTCCAGCAGGTCGTTGACGAGCTCCGACAATCCATCGGCCGCTTTTTGAATGAAGGTCACCTGCTTTTCCTGCTCTGAAGACAGGTCGCCATCCATGCGGGCCAGCAGCATGCGCGAGAGGCTCAAAATCGAGTTGAGCGGCGTGCGAAACTCGTGGCTCATGTTGGATAAAAAGCGCGTTTTTAGCTCGTTGGCCTGCTGCAGCGAGCTAGCTTTCTCATCCAGTTCGGCATACAGAGCGATCACGCCGCGGTTGGTGTCTTCTAGCTCGCGGTTGAGGTAGGTGAGCTCTTCCTCACGCTTGCGCAGTTCGGCCATCGCCCGCAGCAGCTCCTGGTTTTGCCGCTGGATCTCGTCGTAGGGGTTTTGGGGCGATCGCGCCGCGACGGCCTCCCTAATCTGCTGGAGCTGGAGATCGGTGAGAATGGGTGAACGCTTAGGCAGCGCTTTGCCCAGCCGCACGGTGGTGCCCTGCTCGGTTGACTCAATTTCAAAGGCATCCATCAGCCGACGCGTGCCCACGATGCCCAGCCCCATGCCCGTAGCCGACTGGTAGCGCCCCGCCAAAACCTCGCTCAGATGGGGAATGCCGCCGCCCTGATCTTGCACCTGAATCAGAAAGGTTTGGCGGTTTTCCGCCAGGTCAAACTGCACCGTTCCCCCCTGGGCATACTGAAACGCGTTGCGGGCCATTTCTGAAACCGCCGTGGCCAGCCGCGCCTGGTCTTGCCCGTCAAAGCCCAGCTGTTCGGCCAGCTCGCGGGTGCGCTGCCGCGCCTGCACCACATCCTGTTCGTAGTGAATTTCCAGAGTGAAGAGGGTGGTCATAGGCCGATTCCTTTGGCGACCAGCACGGTGACATCATCCCGCTCCCGATGAAAATCGCGGTGCAGCACCCCGGCGATCAGGCTGGGGTGCTTTTGGCTGAGGCCGGGGTAGCGATCGAGCTTCCACTGCGTACTGATGCCGTCGGAGTGCATGATCAGCAGTCCGTTGACGTACCAGGGGTTGGTGAATTCGTTAATTTTACGCACCTCATGCCCCACGGTGCCGTTGTAGGACATCAGGTTGTGGTGCTCGGTCGCCGAAGAAATGCTGGCGGCAATATTGCCAACCCCCGCAAAGCAAACGGTCTGCCGCTCAAAGTTGATTTCGGCGATCGCCAGGGCTGCCCCTCGGGTACTGCGCAGCGACGCGTGGGCCGCCTCGACAATCCGCTGCGGCGACTGGTGATGGCGGTCGCGAAATACTCGAATCGCGGCTGAGGCCGCGCTGGCCGCCGCCGGACCGTGCCCCAGCCCATCGACCACCAGAAACAGGCTGCGGCGATCGTCTCCTTCCCAGGCCCAGGCGTCGCCAGAGACCTCTTCGCCCAGCTTGGGCAGGGCTACTGCGCCAATGTCAATGATGTCTGGTCGCGCATGGGGAGACGAGTCAGATTTTGCCCAGAGGTGAGCGACCAGGGCCGTGCCCTTGTTGGGCAGCGAGTAAATGTCAAAAAAGTCGGCCAGACGGCGAATGGCCCCCAGTCCGTTGCCTGAGGTTCCGGCGGTAGAAAAGCCATCCTGCAGGCATTCCTCCACGTCCGGCATGCCGGAACCTTTATCTAACCCCAGTACCTCAATACCGACAGTGTCGGCTTGGGCGATCGCCCGCAGCACAATGACGCCGCCGCCCCCGTGCAGAATCAGGTTGCTAGCCACCTCGGTCACCAGAATGCCAATTCTGCCTCGCTTGGTTTCCTCAAAGCCGAGCCGGGTGGCTAGGGCCAGAGCGGCACGCCGGGCTTCGCCAGCCTGACTCTGCTCTGTGATGGCGATCGCCGTAGATTCGTTCAATCGGTATCCTCAGATTACTTCCAGCGTACGATGCTGACCCGCGTTCCCCCTCCTACCACAGACTCAATTTCAAACTCGCTGGCCAACCGTCTTGCCCCCCCGAGCCCCATGCCCAGCCCGCCGCCGGTGGTAAAAC
>PYER01000510.1 GCA_003017855.1 filamentous cyanobacterium CCT1 | reverse complement strand
AGAAAACACGGCCCCAGCCATGGAAGCAGCCGTTGTCGAACTGCTAGATGCCCTGGAAGCGCTCAATCAGATTGATCCAGCCTGGATTATTAGCGCTACCTTTTCCGTCACGCGAGATTTAGATGCCCTGTTCCCGGCGGCGATCGCCCGCAGACGGCCCCGGTGGAATGAAGTGGCGCTGCTCGACGTTCAGCATATGCACGTGGAGGGCAGCCTGCCCCGCTGCATTCGCATGTTGATTCACATTCAGCTGCCTAAGTCTCACCCCCAGCCCCAGCACATCTATATGCGAGAGGCCCAGACCCTGAGACCGGACTGGAGTTTGGCTTCTCTGCCGTGAGCGGTAGCTGCTCCGTGGGTTATGGGGCAGCCTGTAGAATTAAGCTAATAGAGTCTCGCTATGAGCCCTGACCAGGTAACAGAGTTAATTCAGTCGCATCGCAGCGACCTTGAGGCGCTGGGGGTAACGTCACTGGAACTATTTGGCTCCGTTGCCCGTGATGCTGCCAGTAGCGATAGTGATGTGGACTTCCTGGTGGAGTTTGCTATGGAAATAACCTTGTTTGATCTCTTTCGAGTGCGTCACTATCTCGAAGATTTGCTAGGGAGAAAGGTTGATCTAGGGACTCGTTCAGCCTTGAAAGCACATTTGCGAGAGCCCGTCTCAAAGGATCTAGTGCGTGTCTTCTAGAGATTGGAGGCTGCGGATACAGGATATCCTCTTAGCAATTCAATCTATCCAGCAGCGCACTACTGATACAGATTTTGACGAGTTTGCTGCCGATGAAACGATGATTAAGGCAGTACTCTACGATTTTATTGTTATTGGTGAAGCTTCAGCCAGCATTCCTCTGGAACAACAGGTGCGCTATTCTCAGCTGCCCTGGCGTTCAATGAAGGACATGCGCAATGTAGTGGCCCACGAATATTTTCAGATTGATTTGCCAACGGTTTGGCGTACGATTCACCGTAGCTTGCCACCTTTGATCGAACCATTGCAGGCGATTTTGGAAGCATAAGCATAAAGCCTCGCTAAAAGCCGCCTGAGCTGAATCGCTCTGCAAACAAACCGGTCCAGAAACCGCGGAAAATCAGCCCCATTTTGGTAGCCGCGATCGCGCCCTAAACTGTCCACGGTTCATTCAGCTTTTCTCGGTTGGCTCTTGCCGGGTCAGCACTGCTTGCCAAAATGCCTGGACGTTGCACAGCCTGCGGCTAGCTCTTCCCTTCAGAAAAATTGGGAACGCGAAGCAGTCATCTATGAATTTGTACCAAACCCGCCTTCAAAAACCCCGAATCAAAACTGAAGTCCTGTAGAGGGTAAACGGCATTTACCCTTGACCAATCGAGGGTATGCAATCAGGATTGGGTATAAGCCCCCGCCGGGGTTAAATTCCCTGCCCCCGCTGATAGCGCATTCCCGGTAGCTGGACAACGAGGCCCATCAGCTCTAGCTGGACTAAGGCACTGAGAACCAGCCCTGTTTCTAAGCTGAGGGTTTCTACCAGTCTGTCTAAACCAATGCCATCGACAGAGACCGCCTGATAAATTGGCCGTAGGGAAGCACTCAGATCAGGTGCCGGATCCGCTGGCGCTGGAATAACTTGGGCCGGATTTGCCTGGGCCAGAGCCGACCGCGATGGGCTGACTTCGCGCACCAGGGTATCAGGATTGAGAATCATCTGAGCTCCCTGGTTGATCAGGCTCAGACAGCCTTTGATTTGAGGATTATCAAGGCTGCCGGGGAGGGCATAGACATCGCGGCCATAGTCGTTGGCAAGGTGGGCCGTGATCAGCGCCCCCGATCGCTCCGGGGCCTCGGTAACCACGACGGCCTGACTCAGCCCGGCGATAATCCGATTGCGCTGGGGAAAATGGGTCCGATCCGGCGGAGTTCCATCTGGATATTCGCTGACCAGCAGTCCCGATTCGGCAATCTGGTCGTACAGGTAGCGATTGGAGGTGGGATACACCACATCAACGCCGGTACCCAGGACAGCAATGGTCTGACCCCGGTGATACAGGGTGGCCTCATGGGCCGACTGGTCAATTCCCCGAGCCAGGCCAGAGACAATCAGGCTGTCCTGCTGCACCAGCTGCCGGACAATTTGTCGAGTCCAGCGACGGCCGTAGTCAGTGGGGCTGCGAGTCCCCACAATCCCCACCGAAAAATTTTGCCCCACCCGCCAGATCAGCTCGGTTCTGCCCTTGTAATACAGCACTGGCGGCGGATCGCAAAT